>NZ_JCANVJ010000002.1:239744-304794 GCF_059569355.1 Desulfobotulus sapovorans DSM 2055
GGGTTCAGAGGCTTCGCCTTCCTCCACCTCGATCAGCTCTTCGTCGTCTCCGGGTTCAAGGGCTTCGACAGACGCTTCCCCAGCCCCTGAAAAATCCTCTATGCTGTCGATCCCAAGTCCGCCCCTTTCGCCCGACGCCTCCCTGTCTTTTTCCTCCACGGTACTGTCCCCGCTGTCCTTCGAACCTTCCCCTCCCGGGAGACCGGGAACACCTTCGAGAAGCCTTTTTAATTCTTCAAGCTCTTTCCCATCGGAATCCTCCAGGCCCTTTTCCCTGCGATCCAGAAAGGCTTTAACAAGACCAAGAAGCTCATAAAGCCTTGAAATATTTATTTGATCACCATCTCCGGACACCATGCCGGATACGGTCTGCAAAAGTTTTTCCCGCATGGTATCGGCCATTTCAAAGGTATTGTTTTTTCCGATAATGACCCCTTCGGGATTCAGCCCCTGATCCATCATTTCCTTGAGATCCGTGTTCAGCGCCGTACGCAGGCTGGCAAAATTCTTCCGACGCGCCCGGATGGCCTGGACATCCATTTCTGTTTCCCAGATTTCCGGGATCAGCGCATCCATGGGTATTTCAGGGATATCAGCAAGTTCAGCATCAGAAGTAAAATGCTTGCGTATGGCCAGCATCAGCCTGTATTTGGGAGTATTGGGATTGCGGTAGGGCAGATTTTCCAGGGCCTGGTCAATACCCTTCAGCGACAAGGTCAGTTTCATGGCAGCCTCGCAGGAAATGGGGAAAAAAGGTCAAATGGACAGCTCCACTGAAGGGAGCCTTGCCATGCATTTTGCTGTTTTTACAAAATCAGATTTTATGGTAATGTCGCCCATGCATCGAATTCTTTGTTTCCTCAACCATAACAGACATACGGGAAAAACAGCAACGATAAGGAACCTTGCCGCAGCAAGAGCCTTAGGGGGAAAACCCACCCTGCTGCTGATATCGGAATCCGCCCTGCCCTCCCCGGTCTGGCTCTCTCCCATAGAAAATACGAATCTCTATGAAGACAGGGAAATACCGGGACTTTTTTACAGCATAATCCATGGAGACCAGAGGGGAAGTTCACCGGAGTCTCTCAAGGCGCAGATTGCAGAAGCCTCCGACCGGCTGCCAGCGGATACCCTCTTTTTCTGGGATACACCTTCTGCCCTGTCTCCCCACACCCGTGCTGCCCTGGATTTTGCCCATGGTGTGTTCATCCCTTTCCCCATGGATGCTTCTTCCTTTGACCGCCTTGGCCCCAGCCTTGGCTTACTGGAGTGGATGCGCAGAAAAAAGAACTCTCCTCTGCCCCTTCTGGCCCTGATTCCCGTATGTGTTCAGGAAAAGGCGCATCTTTCCCAGATTTTTTCCGGCCCGGCCCTTGGACTTTTCCGGTCCAGAATGGCTGCAACGCCCATCCCGAAAGATTCCTGCCTGCATCGGGCCGAAGCCGCCAACAGGCCTGTTTTCTGTCAGGATCTCCTTGCTCCGGCAGCTCTGGCCTTTCATCTGCTGTACCAGTGGATCGAAGAAAAACGGCTCCATACCGTACAAAGCGTGTGTGATGAAGGGAATGTTAATTCTTGTGACCAGAAGGGAGTTGACCCATGAAAGTCAGTGATACCAGTGTCATTCAAAGCAGCGAGCGGGAACTCATGGACGCCATCATCGCCGAGCTGGACTGGGCGGCCATTGAAAAAATGCTCCGGAAAAAGCACAGAATAGGCCTTCAGGATGATGTGAGTTTCCGGGAAGGGGATCTTGTGGTGCATGAGGGCAAGGTAGCCTACAAACTTTCCTTTGACGTCAAAATTACCCTGGATATTCTCTTTGACCGCAAGGGAGACTGTATTTATCTTTCTGCATCAGGGAGTGAAGAAGAAAACGAAGACAGCACCATGCCCGATGAGACAGCAGTGCCGCCTTCCCGTGTTACGGAAATGGCTTCGGATCTTGCGGATATGGTGGAAGAAATTAATGGTGATGCGCACATCATGCGGGACTCCGCAATGGATGTTTAGTGCTTTTTTGGAAGAATTTTTTTGAAGAAGAGGCCTGCTTATGTCTGACCTGACCGATTCTCTTACCGTTGTACGGGCCCATTTTGATGAGGTTCTTGCAGATCATATCCGCATCATTTTAGATATGGATGCCTTTCCATCAGGCCTGACCCTGGACATTGCCACCATTACCTCCCTTGTCATGATAGAGGAAAGGGAAGAGGAAATCCGTCAGTTCACGGAAGCCCCGCCAAAACGGTACACGCGGGAAACTTTTATGAAGGATATCCGCGATATCGGTCTTGGCAGTGACACTGGTATCATGTCCGGTCTGGAGCCTCTTATCCGATCCGGCCTTGTCACTCTGCAAGAAAACGGCGAACTCAAAGCCGAAATTGTATCCTTGAAAATGCTTCAGGTGGTCAACACCCTTTTCCCGGGGATGCAGGGGATGAATCTTGTGGCTTACATGGTTCAGACCATTGAAGAAGTCGCCTCCGGGCGTAAGGATCTCCACGATGCCAAAAACTTTTTTGTCCAGACCCTGAAAACCCATTCTCTGGCAGGTCAGTTCTCGGAACTTTTCAAGGATCGGGACGATCCCTCCAGAAAGGGTACCTTTGTTCCCAAAGCTAAAAAAAATGTGTCTCCGGAATGGAACCGCAGTGTTCTCGAAAAGCTGAGCCGTCTCCGCAGCGAAAAGGGCGGGTTTCGCTCTGATGATCTTCAGGTCAAAGAAATATTCCGTGGAAGTTCTCCCCCTCCGGAAAGCGGATCTGAAACAACGCCCGTTTCTGAACTTCTTCCCGAACCTCAGGCAGCGCCTGTTCCTGAGCCTCCGCCTGAACCTCAGGCAGCGCCCGTTCCTGAGCCTCAGCCTGAACCTCAGGCAGCGCCCGTTCCTGAGCCTCCGCCTGAACCTCAGGCAGCGCCCGTTCCTGAGCCTCAGCCTGAACCTCAGGCAGCGCCCGTTCCTGAGCCTCCGCCTGAACCTCAGGAACTGCCCCTTGCACAAGCGGTTCCGGAACCTGAAAAGATCGAACCGGAAGAGGAAGAGGAAGAAGACGATCCTGCGGACGACGCCGACATTGAAGCCCGCATTGCCGCCTTTGAACAGACTCTGGCACTCACCTGCCCCCTTTGTAAAACGGGAAAACTTCAGGTGAACCAGACAGAGAAAGGAAAGGTCTTCTATGACTGCTCACAGGCCACCTGTCATTTTATCAGCTGGTCTCAGCCCTTCCATTATCCCTGCCCCACATGTGCCAACCCCTTTCTGGTTGCTTTCATGACAAAGGAAGGAAAGGAGGGGCTGAAATGCCCCAGAGCCACCTGCGATTACAGCCAGGATGAGCGCATCAATCCCGAAGATTTTCAGCGCAAAAAAACCAAAAAACGTAAAGTTGTCCGGAGGGTCAAGCGCAAGGTCTGATCAAAGGGCAGCACCATTGGCAAGAACATGCCTTTCCGGCGTGAAGCAGATGAAGGTTCCTGAAAAGACCACCTTGGAAGCCACACGGAGGGAAACCCCAACCTCATATTTTTTCCCTTTGCTGTGGATGACCTTGGCTTCCGCCATGAGCATGTCTCCGAGAACAACGGGTTTGAGAAACCGGCAGGAACTCTCTCCCAGAACCACGTTGGGATGGTTTACAGCCAGCATGGCAGCATGATCGGCAAGACCAAAAAGAAACCCCCCATGGATAAGTCCGCTGGCATCCGCCACCATACACTCCTGGGTTGCCATGGAAAGCACGGCAATACCGTTTTCAATACGTTCCGGAACACCGCAAAGACGGGTGTCCATGCTCTGATGGGTCTGAATATTCATTGTCAATAAAACCTTCCTTTCAGTCTGTTTTTTCAAAAGACAGGGCTACGAAGAAAAAGCAGATACCCAAAACACATACACAGCAATAAAGCAACCCTTCCGGCATCAAAAATCCGGAAGGGCTTGGTTCAAAAAAAAGAGGAACAGAAAACTCCTATTCCATCTGGCTTGAAAGTTTTGGCAGTACAAACCGGAAACTGCTTCCCCTGGGTTCATGGCTCTCCATAAAAATACGTCCCTTATGGGCTTCCAGGGCAAGTCTGCAAAATGTGAGACCCAGCCCGATGGAATGCCGCTGGTAAGCACTCTTCCGGTCTCCCACCTGTACATAACGGTCAAAAATTCTTTCCCGGTCTTCCGGGACAACTCCCGGCCCTTCATCATTGATAAAGAAAAGAACCGTGGATCCCTTTACCTCATATCCCGCCTGAATCACAGACCGTTCAGGAGAATGGGTGATGGCGTTGGATAAGAGGTTCTGAAAAACCCGGAGAAGAAGCCCCCTGTCACCAATGAAAAGGGGCGGATTCGTATCGGCTTCCATGAGGTTCTCGATCCGCAGGTTTTTGATCCTGGCCTGACCGTACACCATGGAAAGGGCTTCCTTCAGCAGATCCAGAGCTTCCAGCCGTTCGGGGATAAGCTTCAGCATCCTGTTTTCAAGTCTGGTGATATCCAGAAGATTGGACACCATGCGGAACATGGTCTCACAACTGGTCTGGGCACCTTCCACAAAGGGAAGATTGTCTTCCGTTGCCGTATAGGAAAGGATATCCAGGTTGGCCACCACTTCCGCAATGGGGGCCTTGAGATCATGCACGAGAAGACTGAAAAATTCCTCACGGATTTTTTCATATTCCCGAAGCTGTTTGTTCTTCTTTTCCAGCTGCCTGCGCTGGGCCTTCAGCCGGGTATTCAGTCTGTTATTTTCAATGGCGCTGATGATGATCCCCGCCAGTTGCAGGATGGTTTCCCTCTCCTTGATGGAAAAATTTCCATCCCCTTCCTTGTCCGTCATGGAAAGGACGCCCATCACCCCGTTGATATTGAAAATGGGAGCCAGAAAAAAGGCATCGGTTTTGTACCCGCCCTTGCAGGCAATCCCCGGATTGTCCATATCTTTATCGATATACAGGGCTTTTTTGTTACGGATCACCCAGCAGGACGGACTGTCACAGCTCAGGGGCTGCCGGAGTCCCACAATTTCCTTGCGCGTTGACGCCACAACTTCCAGAAAGCGATTCCCCCGCTTAAACATGATGGAAGCTTTTTCGGCCCGGATCAGCTGGCAGAGGGTTTCCAGAAGACGCTGGAGTTTTTCCGTATCCTCCAGCTCAGCATCCCTTGAAATAGACGTAATGCTGGAAAGGGTTTCCAGAATCGTATGCTCTTTTTGCATGGAGGCACTCCAGAATTCAGATGTTTTTGGCAATGAGTTCCCGGACATCCTTGTTTTCCGGATCCTGCTTGGCCAGTTTTTTGAGGATATCCTCAGCCCGGAAGGTCTGTTTCATCTGCACATACATCCGCGCTATGCGCAGATTCAGATCAAAGTCATTGGGTTCCTTGTCAAGCACCTTGAGAAAAAAATTCAGTGCTTCAGCAGGCTGTCCCAGATTTTCATGGGCGATGCCCAGCATCCGGAGAAGATCCAGACGTTTGGGGAACTGACGGTGAAGATTCTGGAGCTGGGTGAGGGCCGCATCATAGGCCCCAGCAGCCATGCAGGATCGGGCCACATCTTCCCGCAACTCCACGGGATTGCCCGAAAGACGGATACCGTTTTCAAACACGGAAGTTGCCTTGTCGATCTTGCCTTTCTGTAAAAGCACCTTGCCAAAATTGATGGCCCTGTCCACATGGCGCGGACTGATTTTCATGGCCTTTTCATAGAAACGGAAAGCCTTGTCGAAATCATTGCGTTTCAGGTAGATGTCACCGAGGTGATGAAACGAGAAAACATCCAGATGGTTCATCTGGGCGGCCTTGACAAACCAGCGCTCCGCAGTATCAATATCCCCTTTTCTGAAAAAAATTTCTCCCATGGTGCGGATGGGCCGTGAAGAACTTCTGTCCGCTTCAATGGCGGTCTTACAGAGAACGGAAGCTTCCTCAAAGGCCTCTTTTTCAAGAAGATTCCGGACTTCCTTTAAAAGGCGCACGGATTCAGGGGGAGTGTTGGCCCTTTCCACCACCTTTTCCAGCTTGGCGCCCAGGGTTTTCACCGTGATGGGCTTGAGCAGATAGGCATCAATGTCCGACTCTGCGGCTTCGGCCACGATTTCACTGTTGGCTTCCGCCGTGATCATGATGACGGGCATGTCCCGAAGCTCTCTGTCTTCCCGGATATTATCGAGAAGTTCAATCCCTGTCATGACCGGCATGTTCCAGTCGATGATGGCAATATCCACAGAAAACTGGCGCAGAATCTGCAAGGCTTCCCTGCCGTTTCCAGCCAGACGGAAACTGCTGCCGTAATTGAGAATCTTCAGCATACTGCGGATGGACCGACACATGTTGTCCATATCATCCACAATGAGAATGCTCATTTTTTCAAGATCTATCATCCCAGTCTCCCATTGTTTTTTCAGCGCAGGGTATCCACAAAAAGAACATGAAAAGGTCAGCGTCAACCCACGTTCAGCAAGGCTAACAGAAAAAGAAATGGGGATCAATTGTCAATCCAGGCTTCATCCCTGCCTGTGATCCCGACGGGAAATCCCCTGTTTTTTTTCATGTTACAGCCGCCTTTTCCTTGCCCCTCTTCTTCAAGTGGCGTATGACGTCCCTTATTCATGACCACAAGGTCATAATCTTCCGGAGGCCCCATGCGCATACAGGATCCCAGCTTACACGCCATTGCCGAAAAACGTCTTACCGGTCAGCGTCTGGATTTTGAAGACGCCATGACCCTGTACCAGTCCCCGGATCTCCACGGTCTGGGCCAGATCGCCCATGCGGAACGGCTGCGCCGTCATGGCCGCAAGGCTTTTTTCATCAGAAACCAGCATCTCAACTATTCCAATGTCTGCCGCAACCGCTGTGTTTTCTGTGCCTACGCCAAAAACGCACAGGACACCGGTGCCTACACCTTCAGTCTGGAGGATGTCCGCACCCAGCTCCTTTCCCGGAGTTCCGAAAATATCCGGGAAATCCACATGGTGGGCGGTCTGAATCCTTCCCTCGATTTTGCCTATTTTGAAAACCTGCTCCACCTCATCCGGGAAATACGGCCCGAAGTGACGGTCAAGGCCTTCACCGCCGTTGAGATTGATTATCTTTCCAGCATCACAGGGCTTTCCATCGAAAAGGTGCTGGAGAGACTCAAACAGGCAGGCCTTGCCATGATGCCCGGAGGTGGGGCGGAAGTTTTGAATGACCGCATCCATCAGGCCCTTTTTCCCAAAAAAATCAACAAGGACCGCTGGCTTGAAATCATGGAAAAGGTGCATGGTCAGGGAATTCCCAGCAACGCCACCCTGCTCTACGGCCATATCGAAACCCTGGAAGAACGGGTTCGCCACCTCCTCCTGCTCCGGGATCTTCAGGACAGAACCGGCGGATTTTCCGCCTTCATTCCCCTGGCCTTCCACTCCGCCAACACGGCCCTGTCCCACCTGCCTCCCACATCGGCTGTGGATGATCTCCGTACCATCGCCGTGTCCCGCCTGGTGCTGGACAATTTTGACCATATCAAGGCCTACTGGGTCATGCTGGGTGAAAAACTGGCCCAGACGGCCCTTTTCTTCGGGGCCGAT
Organism: Desulfobotulus sapovorans DSM 2055; assembly: GCF_059569355.1. Classification (NCBI taxonomy): domain Bacteria; kingdom Pseudomonadati; phylum Thermodesulfobacteriota; class Desulfobacteria; order Desulfobacterales; family Desulfobacteraceae; genus Desulfobotulus; species Desulfobotulus sapovorans. The sequence continues at coordinate 247,326 of NZ_JCANVJ010000002.1, forward strand.
GACATGGACGGCACCATTGTGGAAGAACGCATCACCCATACGGCAGGGGCCACATCCCCCAAGGGCCTGACACGGGAAGGGCTGGAGCATCTGATTGAAAAGGTCGGTATGCTGCCCGTGGAAAGGGACAGTTTTTACCAGGAAATTCCCTTGAAAGAGGAGGCATGATGGACTGCAATACCATACTGGATCAGGCACTTTCGGGAAAACGGATCAGCCGGGAAGAAGGTCTTTACCTCCTGGGACATGCGGAACTCCTGGATCTGGGAGCTGTGGCCCATGCCCTGCGCTCTGCCCGTCACCCCCAGGAAGTCACCTATGTGGTGGATCGCAACATCAATTATACCAATGTCTGCGTTTCCGGCTGCCGCTTCTGCGCTTTTTATAAGGACAGGGCGGAAAACGGGGCCTATGTCCTGGACGATGAAGCCTTTTTCCTCAAAATTGAAGAGACCTTCGCCCTGGGCGGCAAACAGATCCTTCTTCAGGGGGGGATGCATCCGGATCTTCGTCTGGACTGGCACGAGTCCCTTTTACGAAGACTCAAAAACCGTTTCCCGGATCTCCATATCCACGGCTACTCCCCCCCGGAAATCGCCTTTTTTGCGGACAAGGCAGGGCTTTCAGACCGAGAGTGCATTTCCCGTCTTGTGGCCGCAGGTCTGGATTCCATCCCCGGAGGCGGGGCAGAAATTCTTGCCGATACGGTACGCAGAGAAATCTCTCCGGGAAAATGCCTCTCGGATCGCTGGCTTTCAGTAATGCAGACAGCCCATGAGCTGGGACTGCGCAGCACAGCCACCATGATGTTCGGCCATGTGGAAAGTCTGGCGGATTGCCTCACCCACCTGGATCGTCTCCGGGAACTTCAGGATCGTACACAGGGCTTCACCGCCTTTATCCCCTGGACCTTCCAGCCGGAAAACACCCGCCTCAGGGTCAATCCCGCCACAGCGGTGGAATACCTCAGAATGCTGGCCCTTTCCCGCATCTACCTGGACAATTTCGATAATATTCAGGCTTCCTGGGTCACCCAGGGCGACAAGATCGCCCAGACCGCCCTCTTTTTCGGAGCCAACGACATGGGCAGCACCATGATTGAGGAAAACGTGGTGGCCGCTGCCGGTGTCTCCTACCGCCTTCCCATGGAAACCCTGAGGCACCTCATCCGGGAAGCAGGCTTCACACCTGTGGAACGGGACTGTTTTTATGCAAAAAGGAAGACCGCATGACAGCGCTTGTAAGCATGGGCCGCATTGATTATCTCAACGTCTGGCCTGTCTATTACGGTTTCGATACAAAAGGCATTCCCGAAGGACTCTGCCTGCACTCCGCCCCTCCCGCCACCCTCAACGGGATGCTGGCGGAAGGACGGCTGGATATTTCCGCCATCTCCGCCTTCGCCTATGCGAGGCATCACAGGGACTGGCTCCTCGTTCCGGATCTCGGGATCGGATGTGACGGACGGGTGATGAGCGTACTGCTTGTCAGCCGTTTTCCCTTTGAGGCCTTAGGCGGTAAACCCCTGGCTTTAAGTCTCGAATCCGCATCCGCCGCCCACCTGCTCCGCTTTCTCCTGAAGGATGCAGGCGTAAACTGCGCCTTTATGGAAAAATCCGTGCGGCATCCTGAAGATCTTGACAGCATGGCGGGGGGACTTGTCATTGGGGATGCAGCCCTTTCCCCCACATGGGCCTTAAATTTTCCCTTTGTCTATGACCTGGCCAGTCTCTGGAAGGAAAGGACGCATCATCCCTTTGTCTTTGGACTCTGGGCCCTGAGACGGGCAGCCCTTAAAGAAAAACCCGAAGCCCTGAAAAAGGCCCTTCAGCATCTTCTCCTGTCCAGAGAGCAGGGAGAGCAGGCCATGGACAGCATCCGTCTTCGGGCGGTTCAGGAAAAAGGACTTCCCCCGGAAACGGCAAAGGCCTATTTTGAAACCCTGCAATACAGCCTGCCCCCTTCCCATCAGGAAGGGCTGACCTTTTATTTTTCATGCATGGAAAAGATGGGCTTCATTGATGCCGCACCCGCCCTTCAGTTTGTGGATCTGGATCCGACACTGCCACAGGCAAAACCGATGGGACTCCGGCAAGCCTCCTGATCCCCCGCAAAGCGGCTCTGTCTGCAATCTCAGAACAAAATTCAAAAAAACATACCGCAGGTGATCGTCAACACCTGCGGCTTTTCAGCATACCCGCCACCTCCAGTCTTCAACCTCCATCTCTCCCATCAAAATCCTGGTTGTACAAACCTGAAAAGTAATGGCAAAAAGGATGCACAGCAAAACTGTCCTTCCATCCTGACCCTTACGGAGAAACGATTGATGTTCCTTTCTATGCTGCAAAGCGCCTTCGGGCTGCTGGCCTTTATGCTGATCGCCTGGGCGCTGTCGGAAAACCGCAGAGCCGTAAGTCCCAGACTGGTGATTTCGGGTATCCTGCTTCAAGTGCTCATTGCCCTGATATTCCTGAAAGTCCCCGCCTTCACCCAGCTTTTTCTTTTTCTCAACAAGGCCGTTGAAGCCCTGGAAGCAGGTACCCGCGCAGGCACCACCTTTGCCTTCGGATACCTTGGCGGCGGAACCCTTCCCTTTGAAGAACCTTACTCCGGAGCAGCATATATCTTCGCCCTCCGGGGACTTCCCGTTATCATCGTCACCGGTGCACTCAGCACCCTTCTCTATCACTGGAAAATCATTCCCGTACTGGTCAAGGGCTTTTCCACCGTCCTGCAACGGGCGATGGGGGTTGGGGGTGCCCTGGGCGTGGGCTGTGCCGCCAATATTTTTGCGGGAATGGTGGAATCTCCCCTCTTCATCCGTCCCTATGTTGCTTCCATGACCCGAAGCGAACTCTTCACCCTCATGACCTGCGGTATGGCCACCATCGCAGGCACGGTTCTTGTCTTGTATGCGAGCATGCTTGCCAGCATTCTTCCCGACGCCCTTGGCCACATTCTTGCCGCCTCCCTGATCAGCGCACCAGCCTCCATTCTCATTTCAGGCATCATGATCCCGGAATCCGCTCCCCCCACCCTGGGAGACATCACACCTCCTGTGGAGAGCCGCAGCAGCATGGATGCCGTGGTCAAGGGGACGACCCTCGGTCTCCAGATGTATATCCAGATTGTGGCCCTGCTGGTGGTTCTTGTCGCCCTTGTCAGCATGGTCAATCTGATACTGGCCATGCTGTCGGCTCCGGGGGGCAGCCCCCTCACCCTCCAGAACATCCTGGGAACCCTCATGCGGCCCCTCGTCTGGCTGACCGGAATCCCCTGGAGTGAATCCCATGTGGCAGGAAGCCTCATGGGTACCAAGGTGATTCTCAATGAGCTGCTCGCCTACCTCGATATGGCAGCCCTTCCGAAGGGAAGCCTTTCTCCGCGAAGTACCCTCATCATGACCTATTCCCTCTGTGGCTTTGCCAACATCGGAAGCCTGGGAATTCTCATCGGTGGACTTTCCAGCATTGCACCGGGCAGGCTGGATGAAATCGTTTCCCTGGCTCCCCGCTCCATTCTGGCCGGGGTTCTGACCACACTGATGACAGGATCTGTGGTGGGAATGCTGTACTGAAACCGCCAGAATCCGCAAAATTCTTAAGACCCCATTTCCCGGTTCCATCTTGAAGGAGAAAACCATGCTGACCTTTGCCGAAGAAATTCTGCTTCTGGCCCTGGACGATCAAAAAGGCACCCTCAAACCCCTGCCAGTACAGGCCCTGAAATTTGCCCTGTCCGGCGCCCTGCTCCTGGAACTGGCCCTTAGCGGTCGCATTGACACGGATCCGCAGACCCTCAAGATCATCCGGACGGAACCAACGGGAACTCCCCTGCTTGACGAAGCCCTGACCTGCCTGCGGGAAGAAGAAACTCCACAGGACGTGTCCCACTGGCTGAAAAAAATTGCCACCCGTTTTCAGGATCTTGAGGAACGTGTACTGGATCTGCTGGTGGAAAAGGGGGTACTTAAAATTGAAAACCGTAAAATTCTCTGGGTTTTTACCACACGCCGCTACCCCATGATCGATGGGAGGGAAGTCCGGGAAGTACGTTCACGGCTTCAGGAACTGATTACCAGCGACGCCATCCCCGATCCACGCGATGCCGTACTCGTCGGCCTTGTGAATGCCTGTCAGCTTTTTGAGGATCTTTTTACGGAAGAAGAACTCCAGATCCTTCAGCCCCGTATCGAGAATCTGGCCCGGCTGGAACTGATCGGACGGGAAGTGAATCAGGCCATCATGGAGACGTCCATCCTCATCATGGAATCCATGGCCTTCTCCACTTCCGGCATCGTTTGAAAAATATGGCATGATTCATGCTTTGATTCAGACACAGAAAGATTCACCATGTCCAGGCACCCATTTTCCCGAAAAATCCAAGGAGAGCCTTACGTGAAAGAACAGCGCCCTTTATTTCGCCCCATTCTCTTTGCCGCCATACTGGCCCTTGCTTTCCCCTGCCTTCTCCATGCTGCGGGAAAACCCTCGGCCCCTACACCTTACACATGCCCGGGATGCGATCTCCACAACCAGAACCTTGAAGGCAGGGATCTGAGAGGAGCCAATCTAGTCAATGCAGATCTTTCCAGAACCCGTCTGGACGGAGCCAATCTCAGCAATGCCAATCTCAGCGGAGCGAACCTCAGCGAAGTCCAGGCCAGTGGCGCTCTTTTCATCAATGCCAACCTTCAGGGAGCCCATCTGACCCTTGGCAATTTTTATAAAGCCAATTTTTCGGGCGCCAATATTCTTGGCGCCACAAGAACCAATGCCAACTTTACCCGGGCCATCTGGGTGAACGGACAGACCTGCGGTTCCCTGTCCCTGAACGTATGCAAGGGCGTCGAATAAAACCGATTCCCCTCATTTCCACAATTTCAGCGGGAGGAGAGTCTCCATGCCAGCACTTCATCCAGCACTCTTGCCCTTTCTGGAACAGATCCGGAAAGCTGCGGAAGCCTTCCGGCAAAGCGGCAGCCAGCCCACCTTCGCCAATGCCAGGGAGGGCCTTGCCACCCTCACCCGCACCTTTGTCACAAGGCCTCTTCCCGTGGCAAGGGTGGTGGACACCCTCATCCCCGGCCCGGAGCGGGATGTGCCCGTGCGCATCTATCATCCCGCCCCGGAACAGCACCCCGCCGTTCTTCTTTTTATCCACGGCGGAGGGCATATGGCGGGAAGCATTGCTGTTTATGACGGCATTGCCCGCAGGCTGACGCAGGCCTCTTCCCGCATCACCCTTTCCGTGGAATACCGCAGGTCTCCGGACTGCCCCTATCCCTCAGGTCTTGAGGATGTCACCCAGGCAGCAAAGGGCACTTTTGCTCTGCTGGAGAATCTGGGAATAGGCCATGAAAAACGGCTTGCCATTGCGGGAGACAGCGGCGGCGGCGCCCTTACGGCAAGCCTCAGCCACAGGGCGGATACGGGGTTTTCCATCGAAAAACAGGTGCTCATCTACCCCAGTCTGGATTACACCCTGTCCATGCCCTCGGTGGAAGAACTGGCAAAGGGCTATCTTCTGGAAAGGGAAAAAATCCTCTGGTACCTTGACCACTATTTTCAAAAAAAAGAGAACCGGAAAGCCGTGTCCCCCCTTTTTATGGAGGTGACGCGCCCTTTTCCGGAAACCCTTGTGGTCACCGCAGGCTTCTGCCCTTTAAAGGATGAGGGAAAAGCCTATGCCGAAAAGCTGAAACAGGCGGGAGTTTCTGCCATACACGAAGAATTCGGGGACATGATCCATGGTTTTTTAAATCTTGAAAATCTGGTTCCGGAAGCCTGCGAAAGGTTCTACCGCCTTGCGGGGGATTTCCTTCAGAAGAAACCCCATGAATGATGTGTCACACCATCCTTTCAGGAGGAACCCATGAAAAAAAGGCTTCTTTTTCTTCTCGTCCTTCCCTTCATGCTGGCCCCGGCCCAGGCCCGCTGCATCGTCAACCAATCGAGTGTCAGGGTGAAGGTGGATATCAGTTTTATGATGATCCAGCGCATCCAGGAATGGGTGAACGCGGGAGAGTCCCGGTGCATTCCCTACAATTTTCTTGCATACACCCGGCTTGATGCCGTGGATACCAAAGAATACGGCGTGGCCGTCTCCGGAACCGCCAACTTCTTTCTCACCACCAACAACACCAAAATCACGGTGACGGATGGCAGGCGCTGGTCATCCAATGGCGTGACCTTTGTGGAGCTGGCCTTTGCCAGAGAAAACTGAACCCTCTTACTGAGACCCTGTCCCGTAACGATAAGGAGAGCTTCCATGAAACGCCTTGTCCTCCTTCTTTTTCTTCTCTTCTTTGTCGGTTCCGCCCAGGCCCGTTGCATCGTCAACCACTCCAAGGCTACCATCCGGGTTGATATCAGTTTTCTGTCTTTCAACAGCATCCGGGAATGGGTGCAACCGGGAGAGTCCCGGTGCATTCCCTACAATTTTCTCGCGACCACCTATCTTTACAGTGATACCCCCAACGAATACGGCGTACATCTGTCAAGCGGTCAAGTCTTCTTCTTCACCACCAACAGCACCAAAATCACGGTGACGGAAGGCAGACGCTGGTCATCCAATGGCGTGAACTATCTATGGCTGGACTTTTCCAGGGAAAACTGAAACCAGCGCCCCCAACGATAAGGAGAGTCTCCATGAAAGGCCTTCTCACCCTTCTTCTGCTGCTCGCTGCCGCCACAGCCCCTGCCTCGGACATTCCGGAGTCCTTTGTGGAAATCCGGGAAGTGATCCCCGATGCGCTCATGGACATCCGCTATGCCACGGAGCACAATTTTGTGGGTGCAAAGGTGGAGGGCTATGAAGCGGCAAAGTGCTATCTCACCCGGGAGGCGGCCCATGCCCTTTCCGGAGTTGAGGCCGATCTCAAACCCTTTGGATTCGGGCTTAAAATTTATGACTGTTACCGGCCCCAGCGGGCAGTGAATCATTTTGTGCGCTGGGCCGAAGATCTGAATGCCACCCAAACCCGGACGGAATTCTACCCCACCGTGGACAAACGCCACCTTTTCCGGGACGGCTACATCGCCAGCCGTTCGGGCCACAGCCGGGGCAGCACCGTGGATCTCACCATTGTGGCCCTGCCCCCCAGACCCCAGCCAGCCTTTATCCTAGGAAAAACGGAGCAGAAAGCCTGCTTTCTTCCGGCAACAGAACGCTTCAGGGACAACGGCCTTGATATGGGAACGGGCTTTGACTGCTTCCACACGCTTTCCCATCCCGAAAATCCGGCCCTTTCAGAGCCGCAGAGGGCCTACCGCCTGCTGCTGAAAACCCTTATGGAAAAACATGGATTCCGCCATTACGACAAGGAATGGTGGCATTTCACCCTGAAAAACGAGCCCTTTCCCGATACCTATTTTGACTTTGTCGTGAAGTAGGGATAAGGAAGACCCGATTTCCATGAAACTCAGGATTCCAGATTTTCATAGACTTCAGGCAGAAAACGGGGCGTGCAGAAAACCAGAAATACCAGATCTTCCCGCCCCTCATTGACAATACGCTGGGGACAGTCCGGCGGGATGAGCACCACATCTCCCGGCCCCACGTTCTGCGGTGCCAGCGCGCCCACTTCCATCCGGCCACGGCCTGAAAGGATAAGATACCGCTCCGCCGTATTTTTCAGTCTGTGTTTCTGGGTGGCGATACCCGCTTCGACCCGTACTCTGGCAATGGAAAGGGCCGGATCCGCAGGGCTGTTGGAAAGTTCCTCGATCCAGCAACGCTCTTCCGTGTAAAAGGCCCTGGCTTCCGTTGTCGTTAACACCTGCTCTTTCATAGACTGCCCTCCTTATGATTTGCCTTGCGCATCCCACGGACATTGTCCGACGCATTGTTTCCCCTTAAACTCTGAAAAGGATATCCTCGCCATGAAAACACGTTTTACGTCCCTGCTTCTTGCAGGCTTCCTTCTTCTCAGCCTCAGCAGCACCGTCTCCGCCAAGGAAGCGGGTGTTCTGGTCAAGGAACTGGCCAGAACCGAAAAAAGCTGGGATGGAGCGATCCTGCCTTCCTACCCCGAAGGGCAACCGGAAGTCCGCATCCTCAGCATCACCATTCCCGCAGGCCAGAAACTGGCTGTCCATGAACATCCGGTCATCAATGCGGGGGTTCTGCTCACAGGCCAGCTCAGGGTACACACGAAAGACGGAAAGGTGCTGGATCTCCATGCCGGAGAAGCCATTGTCGAAGTGGTTAACACCTGGCACTGGGGAGAGACCGTGGGAGACAGCCCGGCCCACATCATCGTTTTTTATGCCGGAACAGCGGCTACCCCCATCACGGTACTACAGGACTAAAGGCAAAAAAAAAACTGGCAGGCTCTCCGTTGACATGACATACTCTGACCCTTACGGAAACCCCTGCTCACCCTACCCGACTTCAGACTTCATGAGGAAATCTTGACATGGAAATCACAAGCAGAAAAGAAAATGCGGCCATTGTTGTCTCCGTACAGGGAAGAATCGACGCCGTTACCGCTCCGGCCTACGAAAACAGCATGAAAGCCCTTCTTGAACAGGAATCTCTCTTTGTTCTCGATTTTCAAAGCCTTGAATACATCAGCAGTGCAGGACTCCGGGTCATTCTGGCGACGGCCAAGACCCTGAAAGGCAAAGGGGGACGGATGGTGATGGCCAATGTCACCGGCACGGTCCGGGAAGTCTTTGATATTTCCGGATTCGGGGCTATTTTCAGCATGTTTGATTCCATTGAGGCCGCGCTTTCAGGCCTTAAGTAAGGCGGTTGCCATGAAAAAACTCCAGGTAGAAGCCCGTCTGGATATGCTTGAAACCGTCCTGCGCTTTACGGAAGAAGGGGCCGAAGCCGCTGGCCTTGACCCCGGTAAGTGCACAAAACTTGCCCTTGTTCTGGAAGAAGCCTTTGTCAACATCTGCTCCTATGCCTATCCGGGAGGCTCCGGCTTTGCCGAAGTGGCCTTTGGTACGGAAACGGATCTCTTTGTTGTTGCCCTTTCCGATGCAGGGGCTGCCTTTAATGTCCTCTCCCTCCCGGAACCCGACACCAGCCTTGGTATCGAAGAGAGGGATATCGGAGGACTGGGCATTCATTTTATCCGTAAATTTACGGATACGGTTCATTACCACAGGGAAGAAGGCAAAAATGTCCTGCGCATGGGCTTTCGCAGGACTTCTTTCCAGAATCCGGACTGACGGGGTAAGTCTGTGCTCATGCTCAATTCATTAAAAACCAGAATCTGTCTTCTCATCAGTCTCATGCTGGCTCTTGTGGCGGGCCTTGTTCTCTACTTCACCCATAAAGATGTCTCCATGGCCATGTCCGCTGCGGAACAGCGCAGTGCCCGCAACGTCCTGGAACTTGCGGAGCTGAACATCCGGAGCGGATACAGCCACCTTCTTTACAGCCGTGTGGATGCGGTGATGGCCCATCGCCGCATCCTGGAAGGCATGGTACTGGTTGCAGGAAAAGGGCTGGATGCCCTCTTTGCCGCATCCCCGTCTTCCCTTCCAGATCAGGAAAAGACCCGCAAACGCACCCTCCAGTGGATCAGCGGCCTGGCTTCCGTGGAAGGAACGGAATTTCTGGTTTTTGATGCACAGGGGGTTCTTCTGGCCCATCCCGATGCCCGTATCCGGGGGAAAAACCTCAACCTCCTTCAGGATATCAAAGGACTGCCTCTGGCCGATACGGTACGGGAAGAGGCCAGGCGTCTGGGCAGGGCCAGTACCACCTTTTTCTGGACTCTCACTCCCGATGGCCAGCCCCTGAAAAAATTTGGATGGTTTGTGCATTATCCTGCCATGGACTGGATCATCGGAGCCACTGCGGATATTGAAGCCCTGGAGCTGGAAGGAAACCGTAAAAAAGAGGAACTCCTCCACACCCTCAAGGCCAATTTTGACAAAATCCGCATTGCCCGATCCGGATACATGCTGCTCTTTGACACTCAGGGCAGGATGCTCATCCACCCGGAACACGAAAATCTGGATCTGCTGCACACCCGTCATCCTGAAACCGGCAGAAGCCTCCTTGAGGAACTCCAGATCCTCGCCGCATCCCGCAGCCGGGAAGCCATCACCCTCATGCTCCCCGACCCCACAGGCACAGTGCGGGAACGTGAAATTTTATGCACCTATTTCAAAACCATGGGCTGGTATGTGGCAGCCATCGCCTATGTGGACGAAATCCATGCTCCGGCAAAAAATCTTGTCCAACGCCTGAGCCTCATCATCGCCACCCTCTTTCTCATCAGTCTCGCACTGGGACTCTGGCTCTCCATCCGCATGACCCGTCCCCTCAATACCCTGGCGTCCTATGCCCAGGCCCTTCCGGAAACCGACTTTACCTCCACCGGGGAAAGCTGCGACAGCATACGGCATCTGCCAGCCCGCTATAACGATGAGGTGGGCCGACTGGCAAAAGCCCTCATCTTCATGGAAGGATCGTTGCGGGACAATATCCGCTCCCTCATTGAAACTACAGCCACAAATGAAAGAATGGAAGGCGAACTCAGTGTTGCCCGGGAAATCCAGCTTGGCCTTCTGCCCAAAACCTTCCCCCCCTTTCCCCATCATGACGAGTTTGACCTTTATGCCAGCCTCGAACCTGCACGGGAAGTGGGAGGCGATCTCTATGATTTCTTTTTCATGGATGACAGCCACTTCTGTTTTGCCATAGGGGATGTTTCCGGCAAGGGGGTTCCGGCCTCTCTTTTCATGGCTGTCAGCCGCACCCTGCTCCGGGCCGCTGCTGTCCGGGAAAGCAATCCCGCAGAGATCATGGCCTCCATGAACAATGATCTGGCCTCCAGCAATCCCAACTCCATGTTTGTCACCCTCTTTATCGGTGTTCTTGACCTCAAAACCGGTATGCTTTTCTATGCCAACGGTGGACACAACCCCCCCGTACTCATGGCTTCCGGAAAGCCCCCCCTTTTCATGACAGGCCGCAGCGGCCCCCTTGTGGGCGCCATGGAGGATATGCCCTACACCCTCCTTGAAACCCGCCTTGAACCCGGCGATACCCTGTTTCTCTACACCGACGGCGTGACAGAAGCCATGAACACGGAGCAGATGCTTTACTCCGATCCCCGCCTTCTGGAAACCCTCCGTTCCCTCAATGGACAAGACCCCAGGGCCATTCTGAAAGCCGTCCAAGAAGATGTGGCCCTCCATGTGGGGGAAGCGGAACCTTCCGATGATATCACCATGCTCTGCCTGCGCTACGCAGAAACACCGGATGCATCGGGACAGCCGCCCCGGGAAAGCCACCATGCAGCGGGATAAAAAACTGAAACCCCTTGGCAGAATGCTTGCCACCCTTCTGGGACGCAATCCGGACAGTCAGGGACTGCTGCCCGATGCCGAAGGCTGGATCCGGATGAAAACCCTGCTTCAGGCTCTGGCCGAAATGCCGGAGTACAGGGGAGTACGGGAGGCGGATCTTGTGGACATCTGCTGCAACAGGGATACCTCTCCCCTTGAAATGGAAAAGGATCAGATCCGGGCACGGGAGCGTTTTCTCTCTTCTGTGCAGGCGTCTGGCTCCAGGCTTCCCAAAATACTCCATATCTGTATCCGCAGCAGGGCCTGGCCCCATGTTCATGAAAAGGGACTCAAATCTTCACCGGAACAGCCCCTTCTTCTGACCCAGGATGCGGATCTTGCCCTGCGCATGGGCAAACGGAAAGATCCCAAACCCGTCCTCCTCAAGATCCACACGGAAAAGGCCCATGAAGCCGGGATTGTCTTCCTGTGCCATGGAGAACAGCTCTTTTCCGTTTCAGAACTGCCGCCTTCCCTTGTCATGGGCCCTCCCCTTCCCAAAGAAGAGAAAAAACCCAAAGCCCGCCCCAAAACTCCGGCACCACTGGAAAAGCAAGCCTTTACACCCGGCAGCTTTTTATTGCGCAGTGAAGAGGAAAAGGCAGCGTCCAGATACGCAAAAAACAAAAAAGACTCCTGGAAGCACAATAAAAAAAGGCTGCGCAGACAGGGTCAGGATTTTGAACCCTGACCCTGCCCCGCAACCTCAGAACACACAACCTATTTTCGAAGGAAACCATGGAAATCGATCCCGTGGCTCCAGCGATGGACATTTAAAAATACTCTGAATACTCTGCCCCAGGTCTTCCAATTTAGCGCTGGGTATCCAGCCTGGTTTCAAATTCCCGGAAAAATGCATCCATGTACTCAACTTCAATCCAAACCCTGCTGATATTCGGATTCTCCTCTACCGGCAGGACAGCCGATGTTTTTTCTCCGCTGACATCCGCATCGATACTGTCATTCCCACCAGTGTAATACCAGCACAGATCAACCGTAAAACGGTTTGTCGGAGCTTCCGGCTTTGTCCAGCTAACCTCGGTATTGCCGCCGGTATAGTTTTCAAGATCCCCAAGGGAAGGTTTGGTGATCTTTGCAAAATATTTTTCTGCATTTTTCTGGATATCCGCAAGACGCACCGGTGCCTTGGAAACACCCATTTCATAGGTATCCATGAGGACAGCATTTTCTGTATAAAGCTTTGCCGTATAGCGCAGAACAGCATGCTTTTCCATTTCTGTAATGTCCAGCCCATCCACTTCCCGGAAAATAAAACTGTCCATACGGTTCTGATAAAAAGCAGCGGGCATACCGACAACGCAGAATCCCATCTGATCCTGGGTACAGCGTTCCAGTCTGAGTTCCGGAATACCGGGGCCTGTAAAGAGAATATACGCAAGCTTACGGTCACGGGCCACACCTTCTCTATCCCAGAAACCGAGATCAAGACCGGATTCAGAGCGGTTACTGACCTGATCCCACACCGCCTTGGTTTCAATTTCAACTTCAAGAATGCGTCCGTTGCCCAGGTTCTGCCATATGGTGCCGGATTTTTTGATCCGGTTATCAAAAGTAAAGATCATTCCATTTGTAAGTGTTACGTCCATCATGATGGTTGCGATTTTTGTCTCGGGATTCCATTTCACAAGCCTTGACGAAGACGCTTTCATGCCAATGAGCATAGGCTGCTGGGCCCAGTCACTGGCAAATTTTTCTTTGTCCCTGCCGTCATCCATGAGGTCATCGCCAAGAAGCGCCAGAAGCGCAGGATCATCCTCCTTAGGAAGCCCGTTTTTAAAAATTTTGTTAAGGGAATCCAGAAGCTGCCGGGCACCCAGAAGAATTTCTCCAGCCGCATTCGGCCCCTGGCCTGGAGGGGGAGGAGGAAAAATAGTGCTGGAAGGCTCCTCTCCGCCGATATCATCCTGAATTTTCTCCTTGGTCATGCGGTTGATCAGCGTAAAAATCTTCTGCCCCTGTCCGGGAGGAACCACCTCAATGGCATCCAGCACCGCATCCAGCCCTTTATGGTTGGGCGTAAACGACCCCCGGAGCAGGTCGATGGAAGCATCCAGCCCGGCACTTTCCAGAATAGGCCGCAGTTTGTGCTGAAGCTGGGCAATCTGTGCATTAAGATTGTCCTTTGAAATCTCTGTTTTGTCTTTTTCAGGGTTATAATTATCAAACAGATTTTCCGCCAGCTGCCGGGCCACATTGCTGAGGATGAGATCTGTAAAGGGGGTGATATTGATGGTGCCGTTGATATCGCCTGCCGTGGCTGCAGAATGATAGCGGGCACCCCGTCCCCCCACAGTTCCGTCAGCTTTCAGAAGAAAGGGAGGTGTCATCCCCGTAACATCAATCTGATAGGCACCATCTGCCTTGATCTTCTCGGTTTTCACCTGAGGCGGAACGGAGCTGTCCTTGATGGTAACGGTGCCGATGATGGCAGCTCCGGAAGCTGCCGTCCCTGAAAGCATCTGCTGACCGGATGCAGGAGGATTCGTACCGGAGCTGCCTCCTGAACTGCCTCCGTTGCACCCGAACAGGGATGAAAACAGCAAGGCGATGGAAAGTAGAATAAAAAATTGTCTGAACGACTGTTGCATGAAAAAATTCCTTTCTGTTACTGGGGCTGTTTGTTCCTGAACCATATGACCGTACAGTCCCTTTTTTAAAAAACAGCCAATGAAAGAATCCTCTTTTGCAAAGAGGCTCGATAACGCAAATATGCACTTCTGTACTCACAAATGACAAAAGCTCACAAATAAGACCCTTGTTTCAATTGTATACAATGCGTACTTTTATGTATTTTAAATATTTACCATGCGAACAATTGTCTCAGGCAAAGTAAAAAAATACATGGAAAACACCAACTCCGGATAAAACAAAAACTGATTACCATCTTGGTTCAGCTATCGATCCCATATTCCAGCGCGGGAACGATGGGTTTAATGCTGCATGGACAAAATCTGCGACTGCATAGCTGAGTCATTTCGGCAATCAGAAAACAAAAAAAACAATCTTAAAAAACTGCTTTAAAATTGAAAAATAAAAAGCATAAATATCTTATATGATAAATAATTTTTATAATGTCTGATAGCTCACACAAAAAAACATCCAGCTGAATAATAAAAAAATCTCCCCCCGCACAATATAATATAGCGAGAAGAAATTATCTTTTCCCATTCGAACATAACAAAACAGTATGCATCCCTTAGCATACAAAAATTTCTACAGCAAGTTTTTTATCGTACACAATTGAATCTGATCATTTCCCTGACTCAACCACGCCCTCTCAGCTGGTTGCCTTTCCTTCATGCCCATCCCATGAAAAGTGAAAAATTACCTTTACAGCGTAAAGCCCATCGTCCCCAAAATGACGCATGGAAACGATAACTGAAACAAGATGCTAATCAGATAATTGAACGTTTGTTATGGAATATTTTTTGCTTGGTTTCTTCCCATACGTCCGGTCAGGATTTTCCTGACGGAACCTTCGGATGTCTTCCCGGAAGGAGCCACCCATGTCCCCCTTTTCCCTACGCACACGAAACATCCTCACAGCCCTTGTCGCCTTCAGTCTGATTGCCTTCACGGTGGGCGGGGTGGCCCTTTTCAATTTTTTCACCATCAAAAACCATGCGGAAAGCCTCATCCACCAGAGTCTCCCGGAATGGGCCCTTGCCCATGAACTCCATCAGGAAGTGGCCCGGATGGGGTATTTCATGCTGGGTTATGGCTTTAATCTGGACATCCTCTGGTGGGAAAAGGCCCGTCTTTCCATGGAAAGCTGTGCCCACACCATCGAAACAGGCAACAGGCTGGCTGCGGAAAGGACCCTGCCTGCCTTTCAGCAGGAACTGCTTGAAATGAAGGCCCACCTTGAAAATTATCATGACGCCCTGATGGCCTCCCGGAAGACATCGGAAGCCATCCTTGAAAACCGCCGTTCCGTTCAGGAAGCTTCCAGAATTTTTATGGAAAACATGCAGGCGTATATGGAGATGCAGCAGGAGGATATGATGTTGCAGATCACCGCCGCTTTTCACGGCCCTCCCCTGATCCGCAGTGGCCTGAACCTCGCCACGGAAGAAGAACTGAAAATACGCCAGCACAGACTCCAGTCCGGTACCCGGATCCTGAACAGGGGACGTCAGATTTATGAAAATCTCATACAGACGGATATTCAGAGAAAAATCACCCATGTTCCGGATCTTCTGATGGATATTGAAATTACCCGCAATGCCCTACAGGATCTCCTGAAGGAAACGCGACAGCCCGCCAATCTCCGCCAGCTTCAGGCGGCCATGGCGGCCCTGAAAAACAATGCCAGCGATATCCAGAGACTTGTCATGGCGATGGACTCCGCAGAAAAAGTGTACCTTGCACACAATGCGGCCTACGAAAAACTCTTGTTCCTTTCCAGCGAAATTTCAGATCGCGCCCATGAAAAGGCGCTCTACGGGGGCAATCGAACCCGCGTCATTGCAGAAAATTTTACAAAACTGATCATCCCCATGGCTCTGGCAGGTATCCTGATTCTCATTATCCTCCACACCCAGATTGATACACTGGAACGTCAGACCCTGAAGATCACCCAGCTCAGTCTTCTTGCCGAAGGGCTGAAAAATGCAGGCAGCACCCACGAAGCCATGCATGGGGTGCTGGGAGTCTGCGGCCAGCTCTTCCCATCGGACTCAGGTTCCCTTGTGCTGTTTGATGAAAAAAAAGAACTCCTCGGCAGAGGGGGATGGGGGAAAAAACCGCCGGAACCGGACAGCCTCTATCCCTTTTGCAAAGAGGTGAAAGGGGATCTCTGCATCCCCATCCAGCCCCCCGAAGGACATCAGGCCCTGCTCCTCATACGTCCTGGTTACTCCGGCCTGCTCATGGGCCAGAAAATGGCCGTTCGAAAGGCGCTGGCCCGAAACGTGGCAGAGCATCTCAGTGCCGGTCTGACGACCCTTTCCCTCATGCAGAGACTGAAAAAGGAATCCATCACCGATGCCCTGACGGGCCTTTACAACCGCAGATATATGGAAGAAACCCTGCGCCGGGAATTTTCCCGGTGTTCGCGGGAAGGCCGATGCCTTTCTGTCCTGCTGCTTGATGCCGATCATTTCAAAAAGGTCAATGATACCCATGGTCATGATGCGGGGGATGCTGTGCTGATTCACCTTGGCAAGCTGATGAAACAGCATGTGAGAAGCGAGGATGTGGTCTGTCGTATTGGCGGAGAAGAGTTTCTCATTGTCATGCCGGGACTCTGCCTCGAAAGTGCCTGCCTCCGTGCGGAGCGGCTACGGGAGGAAACCTGCAATTCCCCGACCCGCCTTGCAGATGGCACCCCTGTCCCCATCACGATTTCCATCGGGCTTGCGGTCTCTCCCCAGGATGCCAGCACAGCGGAAGCCCTGATCCGTACCGCAGACAAGGGGCTGTACATCGCCAAAACATCAGGCAGAAACCGGGTCTGCCGGATCGGGGAGCAAGACAGCCCTCCCGCATTGCCCCCCTGAAGAGAGAAAAAAATCTGCCCGTTCAGCCTTAAGCGTTCCCTCACCCAGGCGTTGGAATGACGGGTTTCATAAGGAATGGAACATTTTTTGCTATACTCTTTTTCAAGCAGCATCTTCCAGGACTTTTCAGGACGTTTACATCGCAAGGGAGACGCCAGGATGACAGACCCCGTGAAACTACAGCAAAAGAACAGCACCGGCCTTTATATTCTGGCCCTTCTTCTCCTTGCCATGGCTATCGGAAATTTTCTCGGAATCCGGCAGATCCGAACCCATGCGGAAAACCTGATAAATGAGAGTCTTCCCCAGTGGATCCTGGCGGACAGCATCCACAGGGCCGTGGGAGAAATGGGCTATCTCATGGCAAGCTACGAGAAAAGGCCGGATCAGAAATTCTGGGATGGGGCCAGAACCGCATCGGAACACTGCATGGACACTATCCGCAAAGCCCGGAACATGGCGACACAAAAAAACAGGGTCTCCCTTGGCCAGCAGCTTCAGGAAATGGAGACGACCCTTTCCCACTATCAGGCCATCATGCAGAAATCCCGGCTTGCGGTAGAAGGGATTGCCGAACACCGCAGGGCCGTCAGACGCTCTGCCGATCTTTTCATTGAAAATATCGAGGCCTACAACACCATGCAGCAGCATGAAATGGAAAGGCAGCTGGAAGCGGCTTTCAGCAGAGAGCAGAGCATGGTACGGTTCGGGCTCAACCTGGGAAGCCCGGAAGAACTGACCATCCGCCATGAGCGGATTCAGGCAGGCAGCCGCATTCTCGCCAACGGTAACGGACTGTACGCGGAACTCTGGGAGGCTGAGGCCAACACGGATGAGGCCGCCCTCAACGCCCTTCTTCCCAGAATTCAGGATCTCCGGCAAAGCATGGCCCACCTTCTTGGTGTCACGCGGCAGCCCCAGAATCTCAAGCAGCTGCGCAGTGCCATGGTGGCGCTGGAATCCAATATTTCCGCTGTGGAAGGCCTGGTTCGTACCCGTCAGATTGCTGAAAATGCCACCAGAACACGTCAGCATGCCTATACACGCCTCCTTGCCCATGCCGAAGCCCTTTCCTCCGAAGCCCACGATCAGGCCATGGCAGGAGGCAAAGCCACCCGCAGCATTGTTGACCATGCCGCAAAAATCCCCCTCTTCCTTGGCGGTATCGGTATGGGCATAGCCCTCCTGCTCATCGCTCTCTTCAGCAGGAAGACGCATCCGCAGACCACCTGACAGACTGTCTGACCCGCACAGTACAAAACGGACACCCTGAAAAGAAAACGGACACCCGGAAGCATACAGTTCTGTATGCTTCCCTCATATTCCGGCCTTATAAAAGATGGAACATTTATTGCTAAGGGATCCTTCGGGGGCAGCAATCATCGGATGAAACGCACCTGGAGGAAAAAGCCATGTGGAACAGAATGACCTTGCGTACAAGACTGCTTGCGGGATTCGGCCTCCTGACGGCCATTGTTCTCATGATGGGCAGCGCCGCCTATCTGCATCTCAGACACATCCGCGGCAATGCAGAAGAGCTGGTAGGACAGAATCTTCCCCAGTGGGCCTTTGCCAATGCCATCTATCAGGACGCAGGCGAAACAGGCTACTTTATGGCCGCCTATGCCCAGAACCTCGAGTCCCTTTTCTGGGAGAAGGCCCTGACATCTGCTGAACGCTGCATGGAAAAAATTCAGCAGGGAAAAAAAATGGCCGATCAGGAAGGCATGGCTGAATTTGCACAACAATTGAAACGGATGGAAACCATCCTGTCCCAGTATCTGAAAATCCTCCACGAATCCCGCAATGCCGGTGATCACATTCTTGAAAACCATAAGGTCGTCAAAAAGGCTGCCTCTCTTTTTATAGAAAGCATCACAGCCTATAACAGGATGCAGAAAGAGGCCATGACCCGGCAGCTCCGGGCGGCTTTTGAGGGAAAAGCCATGCTGGGCTCAGGACTCAACCTGGCCTCGGAAGAAGAACTTCAGATACGCCATGAACGGATCCAGGCCGGCAGTGATATTCTTTCGGAAGGCAGGGCCATTTATCAGGCCCTCTGGGAAGCCGAAAGCATACGGGATACAGCCACCCTCACCCGTCTTCTCCAGGATACTCAGACCCTCCATCAGAAAACAGGGGCCCTCCTTGATGTCACACGCCAGCCCCAGAATCTGAAGCAGCTCCGCAGTGCCATGGCCTCCATGGAAGCCAACGTCAAAGCCATTCAGGCACTTGTCACGGCACGGGAGCAGGCTGCGGAAGCCAGCCACACTCAGGATCTGGCCTACAGGGAGCTGGAGACCATGGTGACCCAGATTGCGTCTCAGGCCCGTCTTGAGGCCATGGATGGAGGAAGAAAAACCCGCAGCCTTGTGGAAAACACCTTGAAAACCCTCCTCAGACTGGCCACAGGTGGCATTCTGCTGGCTGTCTTTCTCAGCTTTTTCACCATCAGAATCATCACATCGCCCATCCGCCAGACCTCTCTTCTGCTACAGAATATCGCCGAAGGTGAGGGCGATCTTACCCGGAGACTTGTCGTACACTCCCGGGATGAAATGGGCGAAATGGCGGGCTGGTTCAATCGTTTTGCCGAAAATATCCGCCAGATCATTGCCCAGATCGCCCTGAAGGCGGAAACCCTGAATACGTCAGCCCGTGGCCTGACCGCCCTTTCCATATCCATGGATGAAGAAAGCCGCAGAACCCATATCCTTTCCCGAAATACAGGCAAAGCGGTAAGCGAGACCAGCATGGATATGCAGGCCATTGCTGCGGCCATGGCCCAGGCTTCGGGCAATCTCGATGCGGTGGCCGCAGCCAGTGACGAAATGACCGCCAGCATTTCAGAAATTTCCAAGAACGCATCCCAGGCAAGAATCATTGCGGAGCAGGCTGCCCGGAGGGGCGCTTCCGCCTCCCAGCGCATGGAAAATCTCGGCCTGTCCGCCCGCAGCATCGACAAGGTGACGGAAGCCATTGAAGCCATTTCCGCCCAGATCAATCTTCTGGCCCTGAATGCCACCATTGAAGCGGCAAGGGCCGGGGAAGCCGGTCGGGGCTTTGCCGTTGTGGCCAATGAAATCAAGGAGCTGGCCCGTCAGACCGGCGAATCCACCCAGGAAATCAAGATGCGCATCGAAGAAATTCAGAAGAACAGCGAGGATTCCGGTCAGGAAATCATGGGAATCACGGAAGTGATTACTGCCATTGAAGAAATAGTAGGCAGCATCGCCGCAGCCGTTGAAGAACAGACCCTGTCCATGCGCGAAGTGGCCTCCAACATCGGAGAGGCCGCTTCGGGTATTGGCGAAGTGAATGGGCGTCTCGCCTCCGCAGCCCGGCAGGTCAATGGGGTCAGCCGGGACATGCATGAGGTGGATGAAGCCGTCAGTCGTATGGAAAGCACCAGCCGCAAGGTTCGGGAAGAAGCGGAAGGGCTTTCCCTTCTGGCTGTGGCGGTGAGAACCATGGTCGGACGTTTTAAAACCGCATCTGAGGGGAGGCGCCTGCAATGAACAGCATCGTCAGACTGGATACCCCCGATCCCTCACCGGACACCCTTGAAACCACAGACATCCAGCACCATCTCTTCGAACTTCAGGGCCGCTGGTTCGCCCTTTTTGAAGGACTCCGCCTTTCCTCGGTCTTTCAACCCATCTACAGCCCTGCCCATCAGCAGTGTGTGGGGGTTGAGGCCCTGGTGCGGGTTCAGGACAGCCAGGGAAACTTTCTGCCCCCACCCCAGCTTTTCTCGGGAAAAGACAGGCAGCGCATCGTACTGGCAGACCGCATCTGCCGCCTGCTCCATGCCAGAAATTTTTTACTCCTGAAAAGAAAGGATCTCTGGCTGTCCCTGAATCTTGCCCATGAGGTGGCCATTTATGGTCGCAGTTATGGGGTCTTCTTTCAAAAAGTCATCACGGATATGGGACTTGACCCCAGCCGGATTCTGCTGGAGGTGATGGAGCATCCCGTAGAAGATCCCCTGCTTCTGGAAAATGCCATCGCCTTTTACCGGGAAATCGGCTGTGGTATCGCCATTGATGATTTTGGTACAGGCCAATCCCACTTTGACCGGGTATGGCGTCTTTCCCCCCATATTGTAAAACTGGACAGAAATCTCATCCACAACGCTTCGGAGAATCCCCGCATCCGTCATACCTTCTGCGGCATTGTTTCCCTGTTACAGGAAAGTGGAACCCTGGTGCTGGTGGAGGGGGTCGAAAATGAAGAGGAAGCCATCATTGCCCTGGAAGCCCAGGCCGATCTGGTTCAGGGCTATTATTTTGGCCGCCCCTCAGCGCAGCCGGGTCTCCAGTTTGCCAGCTGGAGTGATCTTTACAGAAACCATCATAAAAACCTGATCCGTAAAGAAAAAGAAGCCAGGGAAAAATACAGTCTGCTGGGAGAGGCCTTTCAGAAAGCAGGCACAAAAATTTCAAAGGGACTGCCCCTGCCCCAGGCAAGCGATGAACTGATGGCCCACCCGGATGTCCTGCGCTGCTTCTGTCTCACCTCCGAAGGGCATCTTCTGGAGCCTCCGCTTTTTTCGCCCTTCACTCCTGACATCACAGACCCCTATTTTCTGCCTTTTACCCCGGGAAAAGGAAGGGACAATGTCCATAAACCCTTTCTCAAAAATGCCCTGAACCATCCCGGTGTCATCTGCCGCACCCGGCCTTACCGCTCCTTTCTTCAGGACGGACTCTGTGTCACCCTCTCCCAGCAGATCCGTACCCTGAAAGCGGGATACAGCATTGTACTCTGCTGTGATGTCAGGGAATCCTGGCTCCAGGCCTCCCCCTGAATCCCTGCCAGAATACAGCACCGGATTCATGGAAAACCTGAACATAAGGAAATGAAACATGCGTCTTTCCATCGTAAAAATGCCAGCGTTGTGGAACACGGGGAAAAAAACAACCGTCTCCTTTGCAGCCATGGTGGGAATTGTTCTTACGGTGGGTGTCACAGGATACCTTGCCGTCTCCACACTCCAGACAGAACTCCAGAATCTCGGAAAAAACCGTATTCCGGATCTGAAAGCCCTTGCCGTGCTGAACCAGCAGCGTATGACCATCCGTGGAAACAGCCTTGCCATTGCCCTCCAGCGTCACCATGACACCGTCCCCGAGGTCTATGCGGCAATCCGTGAAGAACAGCAGGAGGCATGGCGACGCATTGACAAGGCCTGGGAGGCATTGCTGGCCACTCCCCGGCAGTCTGACCGGGGAAAGATCCTCATGGAGGAAGCGGAAATCCGCTATGGAGCCTGGCGACAAATTCACCACCGCATGGATGCCATCCTGAAGCAACTCGCCGGGGAGCCGGATCCCGAACAGCGCAGAATACGGCATGCGCAGTATGCGGCCCTTCTGGATGAGGCCCTGCCCGTTTCCAGAAGCATGGCCTTCACACTGGATGCCCTGACGGACAACAATATCGCCAATACATCGGCCATGACAGAAAAGACTCTCTGGATTGCCCATCTGCTCCACAGGGGCGCCCTTCTTTCCCTTTTCATGGGAGCCGTTCTTGCCATTTCCCTTTTCTTTTTTAATCACAGGATTCGGCAGGAAGCTGCCCGAAGGCGCTGGCGGGAACACCAGATTCTGGAAAGAAGACGCGCCAATCTTCAGGCCATCTTTGACACCATACCCGTGGGCATGATCCTTCTCGACGACAGGGGAGAGGTGAGAAGGTTCAACGCCATCATTGAAGATATGGTGAAGAAGACCCTTTCCGGCTTTCTCCATCAGCAGACGGGAGACCTGCTTCACTGCATGTATGCCGTGCATGGAAAAAAGGGATGCGGCAATGGGGAGGGTTCCATCTGTTCGGAGTGCCGTATCCGTGCGGTTCTCGAATGTGTCCTTCAGACCCGAAAAGAAGTCCATGACGTGGAAAGCCGTCATATCCTTCTTGTCAACGAAGAGCCGAAAACCTTTTTTTTCCAGGTCAGTGCCGCACCTCTTTTTCTGGACGACAGGGATCATGTTCTTCTGAGCCTTTTCGATATCACGGCACACAAGGCCGCAGAGGCGGAACTGAGAAGCAGCAACACCATGCTGGAAAAAAGCATTGCCCACAGCCATCTCCTTGCCGCCAGGGCTGAAACAGCCAACATTGCCAAAAGCACCTTCCTCGCCAATATGAGCCATGAAATCCGTACCCCCATGAACGGTATCATCGGTCTTTCCGAACTCTGTCTCAGAACGGATCTTCCCCCCCTCCAGCAGGACTATCTTGAAAAAATCCACAGTTCAGCCAGATCCCTCCTGGGGATTCTCAACGATATTCTGGACATCTCAAAAATCGAGGCCGGAGAAATGGTGCTGGAAACCGTTCCTTTCCATCTGGATGATGTCCTCGAACGGCTGCGTTCCCTCTTTTCTGAAACCGCAAAGAAAAAAGGGGTCGAGCTGCTGTTCTGGCGCCATGTGGACACCCCCTGCCATCTGATGGGAGATCCCCTGCGTCTTGGACAGATTCTCACCAATCTCATCCACAATGCCATCAAATTTACCCCCTCCGGCGAGATCCTGGTACGCATCGAATGTCTCTGGCAGACCCATGAATCCGCATCCCTCTTCATTGTTGTGAAGGACACGGGGATTGGAATGAGTCCGGAGCAAAAGGAACGTATTTTTGAAGCCTTTTCCCAGGCGGATACCACGATCAGCCGCAGATTCGGCGGAACCGGACTTGGCCTCAGCATCACCCGACAGCTGATCCAGCTCATGGGCGGAGAGATCCGTGTGGAAAGTCAGCCCGAACAGGGCAGCACCTTCATGATTCACTGTGAATTTCCAAAACAGCAGGCAAAAGAAGAGGGGTTCCTCCTGCCGCCCTCCCATCTTCAGGGCTTCCGGATTCTTGTGGCAGACGACAACCCCACAGCCCGAAAAATCTTCCAGCAGTATCTTGAGGCCCTGAGCTTCCATGTGACAACCGTTTCTTCGGGTGAAGCGGCCCTTGAAGCACTGACAAGAACGGATCCTCCCTTTGATCTTGTGATACTCGATTACAGAATGCCCGGACTGAACGGTCTCGAAACTGTAAAAAAAATCCAGGAGAATCCGGCCCTTCATCCCCTCCCCAAACTGCTCCTCACCTCGGCTTTCGTGGGGCATGAAGTTCTTCTTCAGGGCCATGCAGTGGGGATCTCAGCCTTTATCTCAAAACCCGTTACATCTTCGTATCTTTTTGACATTATTATGGAAACAATGGGTTTTCCTGAAAATGAACGTTTTCTCTCCCGCCGCAGGATGGATCTCATCCCCAAAGATTTCATCTCCTTGAAAGGAGCAAGAATCCTCCTTGCCGAAGACAATGAGATCAACCAGTTTGTCGCAAACGAGCTTCTGCATCAGGCGGGTGCTCTTGTGGAGACAGTCCAGGATGGTCAGGAGGCCATTGAGATGATTTTTCAGCATCCGCCAGACTACTACGCCTGTGTTCTCATGGATATTCAGATGCCTGTTCTTGATGGGTATGAGGCGACACGGATTATCCGGCAGCATCCTGATTTTACCAGGCTGCCAATCTTTGCCCTCACGGCCAATGCCATGCTGGACGACCGGGAACTCGCCCTCGCTTCAGGAATGAGCGATTACATTGTGAAGCCCATCAACCCGAAAGATCTTTTCTCCCGTCTCAGAAAATGGCTGGATCCGCCAAAAAACTGAAGGCTTTACCAATATGATTTTTTTCCCATGAAACAGGAGGAACTGGCAGATCCCTATCCTGAAAACAACTTACCGGATTGTTTTCCATTGTGGTATAAGAGAACCATGCTCAGCCACCTGCCAGCCCCATGGTTATACCGTTCCTGAGGGCTTCAACAATTCAGCACAAAAGGAGTGCGGAACCATGACAAGAGATCCTGCTCACAAAAGGCATGGTCTGTGGACTACGGGGAAAAAAACCACCGCAGCTTTCATGACCATGATCGGGATCGTATTCCTTGTGAGTATCGGCGGATATCTTGCCGTACAAATCCTTCAGGCCGAACTGCAAAATCTGGGAGAAAAACGTATCCCGGATCTGCGTGCCCTCTCCACCCTGAATCAGCAGCGCATGGCCATCCGGGGAGACGTCTTTGCCATTGCCCTCCTCCAGCATCAGAACGCATCCCCGGAAGCCTATGATGCCATCCGGCAGCATCAGCAGGAATCCTGGAAACAGATTGACGCGGCATGGACAGACCTGCTCGCCATCCCCAGACAGTCACAGAGGGGAAAAGAGCTGATGGAAGAGACGGTGGTGGCCTACGGTGCCTGGCGCGAGATTCACAGAAAAATGGATCAGGTCGTCAGGGAACTGGTTCACACCAGAGACAGGGATCAGAACGAAAAGCTCCATGCCCGGTATACGGCCCTCATCCGTGAGGCCCTTCCCCTTTCCAATGCCGTCACCCTTATCTTTGACGCCCTGACAGACAACAACATCGCCAACACATCAGCCATGACACAAAAAAACCGGAATATTACCCGTATCCTGCATGGCAGTGCACTGCTCTCCACTTTCCTGGGGACTGCCCTGGGCATTTTCCTCTTCTTCCTGACCCAGAAAGCCCGAAAACATGCGGCTGAAAAAAGATGGCAGGAGTATCTTACCCTGGAAAAAAGGCGGGCCAATCTTCAGGCCATCTTTGAAACCATGCCCACGGGCATGGTGCTGCTAAATGAAAGGGGAGAAGTTTGCCGCACCAATCCTGTGATCGGAAAAATGCTGCAAAAGGATCTTTCCCCCTTCCTTTTCATGCAGCCCGGAGACGTCCTGCACTGCATTCATGCCCTGGAAACAGAAAAAGGCTGCGGATATGCAGATACAGTCCACTGTTCCCAATGCCGCATCCGTGCCGTTTTTGAATGTGTGCTGGAAGGGAAAAAGGAAATCCGGGATGTGGAAGCCAGACATCGTCTTCTGGTGCAGGGGAAGGAAGAAACCTTCTTTTTCAACATCAGTGCCGCCCCCCTTTTTCTGGATGAAAGGGAGCATGTTCTGATCAGCCTTGCCGATATCACGGCCCTTAAAACCGCAGAGGCGGAACTCCGGAGCAGCAATGCCCTGCTGCAAAAAGCCATTGTCCAGACCAATCTTCTGGCACAGAAGGCGGAAGCCGCCAGCCTTGCCAAAAGCACCTTTCTTGCCAACATGCACCATGAAATCCGTACACCCATGAACACTGTCCTGGGCTTCACCGAACTCTGCCTTACAACAGAACTCAGCACCGAGCAGGAGGACTATCTGAAAAAAGTGTATCTGGCCGGAAGCACCCTCATGAACCTGCTCAACGACCTTCTGGATCTTGCGGCCCTGGACAGACAGCCGTCTCCTCATCAGCCAGAAGAAAACGGATCTTCCCCATCAGCTCCTGCATGGAAAAGGGTTTCTGAATAAAAAACGGCTCCCTTTCACCGGACGGCTGCCGGCTCAGGATGTCCCGTGTAAACCCGGACATGAAAAGACATTTCATGCCAGGATGAAGGACAGAGACACGCTCTGCCAGATCCTCCCCCCCCATCTCCGGCATGATGACATCCGTAACCAGCAGATCCACCGCATTCTCCCGCGCCAGGGTAAGGGCCTCTTCCGGACTGCTGGCGGCCAGCACCGTGTAACCCTGGTTTTTCAGCATGGATCGGGTAATCTCGAGAAAAGACTTCTCATCTTCCACCAGAAGAATCATGCCCCTGGCCCTGGCCTCATCCTGCCGGTTTAAGACCTTTTCATGGAGATCCGTCCCTCCCGTATGGCGGGGAAGCCAGATGTGAAAATCCGCCCCCTCGTCCGGTCTGCTTTCCACCTGAATGAACCCTTTATTCTGCTTCACAATCCCGTACACCGTTGCCAGCCCCAGTCCCGTTCCCTTATGTGGCGCTTTGGTCGTAAAAAAGGGATCAAAAATTTTTCCCAGTGTTTCTGCATCCATGCCACATCCATTGTCCCTCACCCTGAGCAGTACAAAGTCTCCGGCAGGCAGCAGGGAAGAAGCCCCCCTATCCCCCTGATCGCGGTTCAGATTGCAGGTCTCGATCACAATTCTGCCCGTACCCGCAATGGCGTCCCGTGCATTCACGCAAAGATTGGCAAGAATCTGATCCATCTGGGAAGGATCCAGCATGACAGGCCACAGATTGTCTCCGGGAAACCAGTCCAGAATGATATCTTCTCCGAGAAGACGGCGCATCATCTTGAGCATGGAGCTGATCACCGTGTTGATGTGAATCACTCTGGGCGAGACCGTCTGTTTGCGGGCAAAGGCCAGAAGCTGACGGGTAAGGTCTGCGGAGCGCATGGCTGCATTCTGGATTTCCTCCAGCTTCTGAACCAGGGGATTTCCCGGCTCCAGGGAGATCAGGGCCAGATCCGTATATCCCATGATAATCCCCAGCATATTGTTGAAATCATGGGCAACCCCTCCGGCAAGGCGTCCGATGGATTCCATTTTCTGGGCCTGAAGGAGCTGGGCCTGAAGCTTTTCCCTTTCGGTCTCAGACCTTTTTTCTTCACTGATATCCTGCAAGGTGGCAAAAAACAGGGGGGCCTTTCCCTCCCGGTGCTGTACCTTCCCCATGCTGCGGACATGGAGAAAACTTCCGTCTTTTTTCAGCACACGGTGGACATGGGCCGGAAGATGTTCCTGATCCAGAGCCAGCCCTTTCTCCACCCAGCCCCGGACTTCCATCGTATCCTCCGGATGCACCACCTCCCCAAACATTCTGTCACAGTCAAAAGCATCGGTTTTTTCATGGCCTAAAAGTTCGTACAGGGGCTCAGACCAGACAAGTCCTCCCGTTTCCATATCCCAGACAAGATCCCCCATTTTTGCAATACGCTGGGCCATCATGAGGCGCTGTTCACTCTCCCGAAGGGCCCTTTCCGTGGCCTCACGCAAAGCCAGCTCCTTTTCCAGCTGAAGCATTTTCTGCTCCAGTTTTTTTACCAGACGTTCGCTGTACAGCCTGAAAACCTCTCCTTCCTCGGCAGGGGCCGGTTTTGAAGCCTTTTCGCCTGAAGCCTGCCCGTCCGTAAGGGCACACACCGCCGCCATCATCTCCTGGGGTTCGCAGGGCTTTTCAATAAAACGATCCGCCCCGATTTTCAGGGCAAAAACCTCGTCTTCAGGCCCCGTGTAGGTTGCCGTATAAATAATAAAGGGAATGGCGGCCAGACGTTCATCCCCCTTTACCTTCCGGCAGAGCTGAAAACCATCCATCACCGGCATGAGAATATCGCTGATAATGAGATCCACCGTCTCTTTTTCGAGAATTTCCAGGGCCTGTGCACCATTGCCCGCCTCAAGGACTCTGTGGCCATAGGCCTTCATCAGGGTGGCAAGCACAAAGAGATTGTCCGGATAATCATCCACAATAAGAATGTTCATGTTTCCTCCCCGCCCTGCCCCTGATCCCCGTTCAGATAGCTTATAATTTCATCCACAAAGGTCTCCGGATCAATGGGCTTTTCGATATACCCCGTTGCACCGGAAGCAAGAATACGCTCCCGGTCGCCCACCATGGCATAGGAGGTGACGGAAATAATGGGCGTATCCGCAAGCTTCTCATGTTTTCTGAGGGCTTCGGCCACGGCATATCCGTCCATTTCCGGCAGCTGGATATCGAGAAGAATGGCTCCCGGCTGATGCCTGAGGGCCTCGGCGATGCCCTTGCGTCCGTTTTCCGCACCGATGACCCGGAATCCCCTTTTTTCCAGAAGAAAACGCATCATGTAAAAATTGTGTTCGTTGTCTTCGATAATGAGAAGGGTGGTACTCATGGCATGCCTCCCGTCCGTTTCGGAAACCGCACTGTAAAGGTACTGCCCTGGCCTGGACAGCTTTCCACGGAAAGCGTCCCCCCCATCATGTCCATCAGTTTACGGCAGATGAAAAGCCCAAGTCCCGTGCCTTCATGCTTGCGGGCAAGCCCCGTATCCGTCTGATAAAAGGGCGCAAACAACCGGGGAATGTCCTCTTCCTTCAGGCCGATTCCCGTATCCTGAACAGAAACGACGCAGTGCTGCCCATCCATTCTGCAAACAACCTCCACAAACCCCTTGTCCGTAAATTTCACGGCATTGCTGAGCAGATTGAGAAGGATCTGCTCCATACGACGCTGATCCGTACCGACCTCGCCCACATCTTCTGCAATCTTCACCCGCAGATCCAGGTTCTTTTTTTCCGCAAGGGGAGAGATGACACGCACCATCTTTTCAAGGGATGCGGGCAGGTCAAAAAACGAATGGGACAGCCGCAGTTCTCCGGCCTCAATTTTCGAGATATCCAGCACATCATTGATGAGAGCCAGCAGATGGCGGGCGCTGACCTGTACCATGCGCATCTGTTTCTGCTGTTCTTCGTTCAGGGGGCCGGGAAGTTCCTGCAAGAGAATACCGGTGAAACCAATGATGGAGTTGAGGGGGGTTCGAAGCTCATGGGACATGCTGGCCAGAAAGGCGGATTTCAAGCGGTCTGCGGATTCGGCCCTTTCCTTGGCCACCTGAAGCTCTTCCGTGCGCTCCTTCACCCGGGTTTCCAGACTGGCGTTCATCTCCTGCAAAGCCAGTTTCCGGCCCTTGACCTCCTCGTACATGATGTTGAGCTGCCGGTTTCTGAAAAAAAGTTCCCGTGTCCGGGCGTTGACCTGACGTTTCAGGATGAACGCCCCTGCAAGGCTGAACACAAGAATCAGTCCGGTCACAAATCCAAGCACCCTGGCCCAGGCGGGAAAAACAAAATTCACACGCTCCGAAGACCAGTGTTTCAGACTCTGATAATAAACGGACTGGTGGTTTTCCTTGAGAAGCAGAAGGTGGGTATCGATAAGGGGCAAAAGCCCCCTTCGATCTCCCGGAGAGGCCGCATAATAAAGGTTGGAGGGACTGAAAAGGATGCTGGTATCCTGAAGCCCGTGCTGTCGCGCACTCAGCACTAAAAAATTGTTGGCAATGGCCGCATCCGCAGTGCCCGCTGCTACGGCCTCGAAAATACCCGTATAATCGGGAAAGGATACCAGCTCCATTTCGATATCTGCACCATCGGCAAGCTGACGGAAGGCCCTTTCCTGCACGGAGCGTTCCAGAAGCGCGATACGTTTTCCCGAAAGATCCGGAAGGCTTTTGATCGGACTGCCCCTTGCCGTAAAAATCTGAAACCAGGAAGACATGACAGGCACCTTATGGAAGGTAAAGAGCGTCTCCCGTTCTGATGTCAGGGCCACGTCAGGCATGAGGTCAATTTCTCCCGACTCCAGCCCCTGCAGCCCCTCGGCCCAGGTTCCGGGGACATACACCAGATGCCAGCCTTCATTTTTCGCAATGTATTCAAGAATATCAATAAAAATCCCCGCAGCCTTTCCAGAGCTGTCCATAAAAACCTTGGGCGGATTCTCATAAACGCCCACCTTCAGCTCCAGGCTTTGGGACAGCGCCATTCCGGCTCCCCCATGAAAAAACAGAAGACACAGAATCAAGACCCTCAACGGGTCTCCTGTCCGTTTTCCTCCATCGGAAACCTTTCTGGATACCGGGATGTCGTGCATATGGCCTCCTGAATTCCCTGGATCACGCCTGCAATGCGAACGGACTGTAGAACGCGGAAAAAAATATGAAAAAAAGTATAAAGACCCTTGAGAAAAGAAGAAAGAAAAATTCTTCCGGCCTTGCCCCATCATCTGGAATATGCTCTATTTCCCGCCATGTGGCGGGCGCCTTCCCCATGTCCCGGCCCCCCGGAAGCTGAAAAGCGGCTGCCACCGTGCCCTGCGTCCTGACCTCAAGGATCGCAGCCCATCACTCTGCCACCCCGTCTGCTCTGAAAAAAAAGGAAACACCATGAGGGAATGGATCATTGCCCATACCTGGAAAGGAGAGGCCCTTCTTCCGGAAGAACAGATCCGCATCCGGCTGTTGATCCATGGCGACAGCCTGAAACTTTCCGTTGAAGCCCCCTTTCACGGAGATCCGCCTCCCCCGCAACAGGCGGGCAGCACGGACAGGCTCTGGGAGTATGAGGTGGTGGAACTGTTTCTCGTTGGAGAGGGGGGAGACTACCTGGAGATTGAGATGGGGCCCTACGGCCATTATCTGGTGCTGAAACTTTCAGATGTGCGCTGCGTGGAAACAGCCCATCTGCCCATGGACTTCAGGGTGGAAAGAGATGAAAAACGCTGGTGGGGAGAGGCCCGGATTCTCCGGAAATGGCTGCCCCTGTCCTGTATCCGGGCCAATGCCTTTGCCATCCACGGTACCGGGGAGAAACGTCGCTATCTCTGCGCCCATGCCATGGGAGGAAAAAGTCCGGACTTTCATCAGCCCGCATGCTTTCCCGCCTTTTCATCCGTATAACGGAAAAATCTCATACGGCCCTTGCCAGCAGCACCGCCCGCAGGGGGGCAGGCTCCCCTTCCACGGTTCTCCCGCTGTCTGCCGGATCAAGAAAATCCGCAAGGGATTCATCAAAGGCCCAGTCCGTACGGCGCTGTTCCTCCGTGGTGGTAAAGGCCAGATCCACACAGCGCACCTCCCCGAACCCCGCATGTCCCAGCCAGCGGGAAAGGCAGGACACCGTAGGCAGAAAATAGATATTCCGCATCTTGGCATACCGGCCCGCCGGAGTAAGACAAAAGGGAAACTCCCCTTCAATGACAAGGGTTTCCAGTACAAGCTCCGCGCCTGTCTTCATGTAGCGGCGCACATCCTGCAAAAAGGTGACAGGAGATTTCCTGTGATACAGAACTCCCATGCAGAAAATCACATCAAAGAAAGCCCTCATGTCCGGAAGTTCCTCAAAACCTGCGGGCAACATGAAAAGATCGGGATGGGCCGCGTAACGCTGGATCAGCTGAAACTGATAATAATAGGGCAGAAACGGTTCCACTCCCAGAGCAAAGGCGGGGTTCTGATCTGCCATACGGAAGAGATAATATCCATTGCTGGCACCAATATCGAGAATCCGCTTTCCTTCAAGACAGGGCATGGAAGGCCGTACACGCCGCCACTTCATGAAGGATCGCCATTCCGTATCCACATCCACACCAAAAAGGTAAAAAGGCCCCTTACGCCAGGGAATCAGGGCCTTCAGAACCGTATAAAAGGCCAGATGTTCCTGCTCTCCCATGTCTTCTCTTTTGCCCACACGGACACAGTCGCCATCCAGATCCAGAATCGAAGGACTGACGTCGGGAAGGGAATCAAAGGCTTCCCGCAGCATACGGGCCTGGGCATCCGACGCTGCGAGCCGGGTTTCCAGATCCGCCACCAGAGATAAAAGAGCCGTACCATAGACCCCAAGCCCCACCCGTTCTGCTTCCAGCATCAGCCTGCGCATACAGCCCCCTCCTTTACCGCCAGAAAACTGGTGAAGTGAAACCACTTCAGGTACATCTCCACCATGGAAAATCCTGCTGCTTCCAGACGTTTCAGATGGGCTTCCAGGGTTTCCGGAACCAGAACATTCTCGAGAGCCTCCCTTTTCCGGCTGATTTCCAGAGCCGAATACCCGTTGGCCGCCTTGAAACCATAGTAGATTTCCTGCTGTAGGGCAGAAAGAAAGGCTTCCCTGTGAATCACCTTTTCCGTGAGCAGAAGAATTCCGCCCGGTACAAGGGCCTTGAAGATGTTCCGGATCAGATCATCACGCAGGTGCAGGGGAAGGAATTGCAGGGTAAGGTTCATCACCACGACAGAAGCCCTTTCCAGGGGAAAAACGCCAATGTCCTCACAGCAGAGGCGGATACGCTCCCTTCCCCTGCGTACGGAAAGCCGTTTTTCATAGATTTCCAGCATGGGCGAGGAACTGTCCACAGCCACCATGGAAAAATCCAGATCCCCTGCGGCTTCAAGAAATCCCACACCAAAGTTGCCATGGGAGGAACCCAGATCATAAATCAGGGTGCCGGGCTGATAAAAACGACGGGTCAGCTGGATCTGACGGGACAGGGCCTCCTGATACAGGGGCACGGAGCGGTGCAGCATATCGTCAAAAACCGCCGCCACACTGGCATTAAAAGAAAAAGGAGAGGCACAAGCCTCTTCCGATGTAAAAATTCTGTCTGTCCCCATATCCGCTATCCTGTTTTTCATATCTTCCAAAATATGATCTGATTGCCATGCTGCTTCAGCTGTCGCTCCCATGCGCCAGCACCCAGTGCCGGGCGCCATCCTCAGGAAGTCTCCTCGGGAAGACCGGCATCGCCGGGCACTTGTCTCACGCCTTGACATTCCGGAAAGCCTTTTACTAAAATGCCCCCGGCTTGACCATGATGATTTTTAAGATCCGCTCTGACAGATGCGACCCTTTCGTGATTTTTCGCAGAAAACGGCCTGCTGTGAACCCTAAGGATGCCTCCCCCATGAAAAGATATTTGCAAGGCCACATCTACTTCTTTTTTTTACTCCTCAGCTTTTCTCTGGCAATGCCCCTGTCTGCCGCCCCCGTCCTGCACATTCCGGAAAAACTGTATACCTTTGATCCCGTACCCGAGGGCATGGGGATTGCCCACAGGTTCACCGTGTACAATACCGGGGACGAAGAATTGCGTATTCTGCGTGTTACCCCTGGCTGAGGCTGCTCCGTGGCCTCCTTTACAGGCCGTATCCCCGCCGGTGGCGAGGGACATATCGAAGTACAGGTAAAAACCCAGGGCTATGCAGGCCGTACCCTGGTGCAGGTGATTCCCGTTCAGACCAATGCTCCGGAACAGGGAGAGGTTCGCCTTGAAATCCGGGGTTTTGTCAATGCCTTTGCCCGAATGGTACCACCGACACTCAGCCTTCAGGGGCAGGCAGGCGCTGCCATCTCCCAAAGCCTGACCCTCACCCCGGATCCGGCCTTTCCCTTCAGCATCCAGGCCATACGGGCGGATAAGGGCGAAAATTTCCGCTTTTCCTTCTCTGCGGCGGAGGATGGGGCCTCTTACAGAATTTTTGCGGAAAATACCCGCAGAGAACCGGGACGGTATCTGGATACCCTGGTTGTGGAAACGGACAGTCCTGTCCGGAAACATATCCGCATCCATGTTCTGGGAGATATCCGTGCTGAAGGAGACAATCAGCCGTGAATCCGAAAAATTTCAGACCCTTTCAGAATATTGCCGTTATTGCCTTTGACTGCGACGGCGTGATGTTCGATTCCACCGAAGTCAACAAAAGCTACTACAACCGTCTGCTGGCTGCCTTCAACCTTCCGCCCATGGATGAAAAAGACTTTGCCTATGTGCACATGCATACCGTGGACGGTGCTATCCGTTACCTTTTTCAGGGCCGGGACATCCCTCTTGAAACGGTAAAGGAACGGGTGAAAGCCTTCCACTATCCGGATCTTTTTCCCCTCATGCTGGAGGAACCCTCCCTCCGGCTTCTGCTGCAAAATCTGAGACCAGAATTCAAGACCGCCGTGGCCACCAACCGTTCCAATACTCTCAGACCCCTCCTGGATTATTTCAGCCTCACCCCTCTTTTCGATCTTCTCGTCACCTCACTGGATGTGGCGAGGCCCAAACCCTGGCCCGACATGCTGGATACCCTTGTACGGCATTTCGCCATCCGGCCTGAAAACCTGCTTTACATCGGAGACTCTCCCCTGGATGCCCAGGCTGCGGCCGCTGCGGGCTGCCATTTTGTGGGTTACGGCCCCGCAGATCTGGGAGCCTCCTGCCATATCCGGAGTCTTGACCTTCTGCCCGCACTGCTGGAGAAAAAAGTGTAAGACCCTTTTCTGCCCTCAGGAACGCATCCAGGCATAAAACCGGTCTCTGAACGAAAAAAACAGCATTTTCACAACACCCCCTGCATCCAGCTTTCTGCGTTTCCAGGCAAGACGCAGCAGGGTAAGGGCAATATTCTGCGGTACGGGGGGCGGGGTGTCCTTGCGGAGAAGACGGAGGGCAGCAGCAGGGCAGGTGTCCACACAGAGACCGCAGCCGATGCAGCGTTTTTTATCGAAAAGCATCTTTTTCCCTTCTCTGGAAAAGGCCCCCATGGGACACCGCTTCATGCAGATGCCGCAGGCCGTGCAGAGATCCTTGTCCAGAAAGGCATAAAAGGGTGAAGCAACCACTTCACCGGGATTGGGCAGCTGACGAAACGTACGCAGAAGACCACAGCAGCACCCGCAACAGCAGCAGATCCATTTGACATCCCTGTCATTGCTCGGTTGCAGCACAAGACCCGCTTTGCTGGCAGATGCCAGAATCTCCCGCACCTCCTCACGGCTGGCTTTGCGGCCCGCCCCTGTCCAGCGGTAAAAATCTTCTTCTTCACCAAAATTGATGCAGGTTTCAAGGGGCCTGTCACAGGCCTCTCCCTGCATTCCCCTTTCCAGCCGACAGATACAGGGAGCCACCACAAAGGAGGTCTTGTGCTCAATGAGGGAAAAGGCCTTCTCATAGGTCAGGATCCGAAGATCCGATTCCACACTTTCCTGCACGGGAATGACCCGCATCTGGGGTGTTTTACGCCAGGTATCCGCATCCACAAGCCAGGGGACATAGGCCTCCATGGCTGCCACCAGTTCCGGGGTCAGGCGGTTCACCTGGAGTTCCCAGATCCCGACAATAAACTGGGCTGCCATGTATCGGGGGGCTTTTCCCTCTTTTTTGCTCCTGAAAATCAGGCCTTTTTCCGCCATGCCTTCCAGAAGCCGAACCGCCTCTCCAGGATCCAGTCCCGCACGAAGGCCCAGTACCTCCGACCTTTCCTCCACAAGGTTGAGGTGCAGGGCCATGGCCGCTTCCTCAGGGGTGAACAGCAGCTTCAGGATACGGATTTCCACCCCCGTTGGGGTTTCGGGAAAGCCACCGGGCTGACGGTCCAGATGGCGTGCAAGGCGTCTGTAAAGATCCAGATCGTTCATGCGGCAATCCCCGGCAGGACAGGGGGCACAGGGATATGCAGCCAGGAACAGATGATCCGGAGCAGCTCCGCCTCTTCCAGGGAAAGAATACCGTCGGATGCTGCCGTTGCCAGCAGTGCCTGAACCAGCTCCCCCTTGATGGCAAAATCCAGGGCATCCAGCACGTCAAGGGCGGTATCCATATCCCGCTCCCAGTTAAGGGGCACCTCATAGTCGGGAACATCCATGGGAAGCATACGGCTGATCCCCGAAAGAAACGCCCTGCGGGCACGGGCTTCGGAAGCGTGTCCCTGCCAGGCCAGAACGGAAAACACCTTGATCAGAGCCTCCCGGCACTGCCCTCCCCTGCATTGTCCTGTCCCTGGCCGGATCCGGGGTGCCCGGGCTTCCTCCAGCCGACGTTTGACCAAACGAAGCAGACAGTATTCAAAAACCGTCACCCGGCCATCCGCTTCCACCATCTTCTCCAGAAGATGAAAAAGCTTTTTTAAAATATTGTGATCCACCTGACGCAGGGCCGGAAAAGCGAGATCCGTCAGAGGCAGGGTCAGGAGGGGATGCAGCTTGTCCGCTTCCATCAGCACCCTTTCCACGCCTTTGCGAAAATTCTCCCCAAAATCCTCAGCAATTCTGTCCAGCTGGGCTTCCCGTGCATCCTTCTCCCTTGCCAGAAAAAGGGCAGGCAAAAGGGCAGGAACCATGGAAGCACTCCGGGCCACACGGAGCAGGGCCTCCGGTATGACGGACAGGGTCTTTTCCGCCTCCTTCAGACGCTCCGGAGCCGGTGCATCCACATCCTGCATCAGGGTGGTGGTAAAGGCGGATACCGCCAAATTTTCCTGTTTTCCCGTCAAAAAAGTCCAGGGATTCTCTGAATCGGCAAAGGCACTTACCCCTTTGGCATCCCGCTGCTCCGCAAGCCCCCCTCCCTGCCCCGCCTTCAGATCTTCCGGGGTGAACCGGGGATCAATGGCTCTGATCCGCTCTTCCAGAGGGGGATGGGTGGCCAGCATGGACATCCAGAATTTCTGGCCGCTGGCAAAGAGCATGTGGCTGATCTCCTCCCTTTCCGCAGAACGGAGATGGGACCCCGTACCCAGACCGCCAATTTTTTTCAGGGCACCTGCAATACCATCCGGATTCCGGGTAAACTGCACGGCGGAGGCATCGGCAAGAAATTCCCGCTGGCGTGACACACCGGCTTTGATGAGACGGCCAAAAAAGACACCGATATACCCCACAAGAATAAGGGCCAGCCCAAGGAGATGCCCCCCTCCTCCCTCCTTCTTGTTGCTCAGAAGGCTGCGCCTGCTGCTCGTACCGTGCAGAAGCCCCCGACCGATGACACTGATGGCCAGAATGCCGTAGAGAATCCCCATCATACGGATATTCATCCGCATATCCCCGTTCAGGATATGGGTAAATTCATGGGCAATAACGCCCTGAAGTTCATCCCGGTTCAGATGCTCGAGAGCTCCCCGGCTGACCGCCACCGCCGCATCCTCCGGCGTATAGCCTGCGGCAAAGGCATTGATACCCTTTTCCGCTTCCAGAACATAGACATGGGGCGTGGGCAGACCGGAGGCAATGGACATTTCCTCCACCACATTGCAGAGGCGCCGCAGAGTCGGATCACTGCTGTCCGGATCCACCCAGGTGCCGCCCAGGCCCACGGTCACCATATCTCCACCGCTGCGCAGTTTGGACATGCGGTACCAGCTGGCTCCGCCAATCACCAGAAGGGTGATGAGGCTGACAATACCGTGGGCCTTCAGGGAAGAAGACAATCCCGCCCCTTCCTTAAACCCTGCTTCAACAAAGGTAAAAACACAGAAAGCCACCGCAAGGTTCACGGCCAGCACAATGAGCACAACCGCAAGCAGAAAAAGAAAAATGAGCTTTCGGGTATTGCGGCGGGCACGATCCTGGTTTTCAAAAAAATTCATCCTGCGCCTCCAGGAAAAAAATCAGGAAAAAGAGACTTTGGGAGCTTTGCGCATGCTTTTTTCTTCAATCTCAAGCAGGGCTGCCGCCAGAAATCCGAATCGGGAGGCCACCACATTGGCCGGAAATTGTTCCCGGCTGACATTATAGGTCATGACACTGTCATTGTAGGCCTGACGGGCAAAGGCCACACGGTTTTCCGTGCTGCTAAGTTCCTCGGAAAGCTGTTTCATGTTCTCACTGGCCTGAAGCTGGGGATAGGATTCGGAGAGGGCCATGAAACGTCCCAGCATACCCCCAAGGCCCTGCTCCGCCACAGCGAGGGCCTGCATAGCCGCTGGATTACCGGGATCTGCCGCAGCCCTGCGCAGACCGGTGGAAGCCTGGTTTCTGGCGGCAATCACGGCTTCCAGGGTTTCCCGCTCATGGGCCATATAGGCTTTGGCCGTTTCAACGAGGTTGGGAATGAGGTCATAGCGCCGGGTAAGCTGGACATCAATCTGGGCAAAGGCATTCTGAAAACGATTTTTCAGGGTGACCAGTCTGTTGTAGGTGGCAATGACATAGATAACCACAAGGGCCAGGGCCACACCGATTCCAATGAGCCATTCCATGGAAAACTCCTTTGCTTTAAGATTTTAAAAAGACAAGAGATCCGTAACAATGCGCATATACGAGGCTACGAATTCCCTGCATGAAAATCCTTTTCTATGAGATCCGGGCAAGATCCGGAACTTTTCCCTCCCAGGGTCTGGCCCTTTCCACCTGACCCGCCAGGGCAAAAAGGGTGGCATCCTCGCACATTCTTCCCGTGAAAAGCATCCCTAAAGGAAGCCCTTCTTTTGTCCAGTGCAGGGGCAGGGACATGCCGGGAAGGCCCGTCATGTTGCCGCAGATGGTAAAGGCCATGCGGTTCAGGGTAGGAGCCGCAAAAAAACGGGCCAGACCGCTTTTCAGCAGTACCCGGCTTCCGGGAAGAAAGGAGCCTGCCACCAGCAGTTTTTCTTCCAGAGCCGAGGGCGGAATCACCCCATGGGCCGCAGGCGGGCCGATGAGGGCCGGGGTCAGCAATACGTCCCATTTTTCCAGAAAACGTCCCATTTCCAGCTGTACCCTGTGCCAGCCTTCCTTGGCCAGCACCAGATCCAGGGCGGAAAGACTCCTGCCCAGGGTGGCCATGTTCCGGGTGGCGGGTTCCAGTCTGCGTACTGCTGCCATCCCCCCCTTCTGCCTTACCTTCTCACAGAGAGCCGCCGTATGGGCGCAGACCACAACCAGAAAATCTTTCCAGAAGGTTTTCCGGTCAATGGCGGGGGAGGCCTCCTCCACATGATGCCCCAGGGATTGCAAAAGACGTACCGTGGCTTCCAGGCCTTCCAGGGCTTCGGCATCCACAGGGGCCGGTACCAGAGGACGGCTGGAAAAGGCGATGCGCAGGGGTTGAGGATCCTCCATGCTGGCCCTGAGGCAGGAGTTTTCAAGGCGGGAAACCCGGTAGGCCGCTCCCACTTCCGGCCCGGACACGGCATCCAGCATGGCGGCACTGTCACGCACGGAACGGGTGATGACATGCCCCGTCACCGCCCCCTCCCAGGGTTCACCGAACTCCGGCCCCACGGGGGTCAGGCCACGGGAAGGCTTGAACCCGAAAACTCCGCAGGAGGCCGCAGGCAGACGGATGGAGCCGCCCCCGTCATTGGCCGAGGCCAGAGGCACAATACGGGCCGCCACCGCCGCCGCAGAACCTCCGGAAGACCCGCCGCTGCTGTGCCCTTTTTTCCAGGGGTTGTGCACAGGCCCGAAGGCTTTGGGTTCCGTGGTGATGGTGAGTCCGAATTCAGGCGTACTGGTTTTTCCGAAGGGGATCAGTCCGGTTTTCAGGTAGCGGTGTACCAGCTCACTGTGGGCATCCGGCACCAGATGCACGGCCCGGCTTCCCATGCGTAAGGGTTCTCCCGCAAAATTATCCATCAGATCCTTCAGGAGAAAGGGCACACCGGCAAAGGGACCGGTGCCCAGGGGATAGGCCGCCATTTTTCTGGCCCGTTCCGAAAAGGTATGCACAAGGGCGTTGAGCTCAGGATTCAGTCCCTCAGCCCTTTTCAGCGCTGCCTCCAGTACTTCAGCCGGGGAGACCTCCCCCTTCTGCATCAGGGCCGCCAGCCCCAGGCCATCATAGTCCGCATATTCCTTGAACATAAAAAGTCTCCAGATAAGGTGA
This sequence comes from Desulfobotulus sapovorans DSM 2055, assembly GCF_059569355.1. Lineage (NCBI taxonomy): Bacteria > Pseudomonadati > Thermodesulfobacteriota > Desulfobacteria > Desulfobacterales > Desulfobacteraceae > Desulfobotulus > Desulfobotulus sapovorans. Next base: position 287,193 of record NZ_JCANVJ010000002.1, read on the forward strand.
AGGGTTAAGCTGCATCCGCCTGATGCCACGCTGTCTCAACCATCAGTGCAGTGGAGGAAAAAACAGGCTTTCCGGGAGCTTGCATCCTGTCCGTGTCCGAAACAGACCATCCATCACGCCCTATTTTCTGATGAAGCTGAAAAAAGCAGGATTTTTTCTATTCATACGCAGCAGATTTCCGGGTGTCAATCCCCATGCTTCCCCCCGGAACCGGGGCTTGCAGGACAGCTTCTGCCCTTGTCTTGTCCTCCTGCAAGTGGTTCACCTCCTGCCATATTTTACGCCTTGCATCCACACACCGTCTTAACTATACTCAGATATCCAAAACAGCAGTTCCCGGCAGGGCCTGGATAGGAGAGGCTTCCTGCCCCCTCCCCCCTACACAAGGAGACGAAAAATGAAAACCAGAACCCGCCTCCCCCTCTTCACCCTTTTTCTCACCGGCCTCATGCTTATGTTTTCTTTCTCAGCCTTTGCGGACAAAACCCTGACAGCAGCTTCAGATCCCTGGCCTCCCTTTGTGGATCCCCAGCATCCCAAGGAGGGACTCAGCCTTGAAATCATCCGGGCTGCCTTCCAGACCCAGGGCTATACCATCAAAATGGAATATGTTCCCTGAGCCAGGGCCGAGCATGGTGTCAAGGAAGGCACGTATGACATCCTTGTTCCCACATGGCTGACAGCCGAACGGCAGAAATACCTCTTTTACGGTGAACCCTATGCGGTCAATGAAATCAAATTTATAAAAAGAAAAAACGATCCCTTTGAGTTTACGGGAATGGAAAGTTTAAATGGAAAAACCGTGGGCACTATACGGGGATATGGGTACGGAGATGCCTTTCTCACAGCACCCCATTTCAAAAGGGAAGAAACCAGTGATCTGATCAGCAACACCCGCAAACTCATTGCCAAACGCATTGATCTCACCCTGGAAGATGAAATTGTGGCACGGGTACGGCTGGCCCAGGAAAATCCGGACTTATTGAATGAAATTTCCTTTACCCGTAACGCCCTTTCCCGTAATACCCTTCACATTACCGTGGGCCTTAAAAATCCACGGCACAAAGAAATTGTGGCTGCTTTTAATAAGGGGCTGGCAGAAATCAAAAAAAATGGCGTCTATGCCAGAATCATGGAAAGCTATGGTATACAGGCGGACTGATCACGGGATACGGCTTTTTTTGAGATAACAGGTCTTCCCATCGTTTCCACCCTGAACCATGGGAAGGATGACTGAATCGAACTGGCAAAACTCAAAAGCCCTTCATGAGGGTTACCGGAAACGTTCAAAGGAAAATTTTTATGCAAAAACGGTCTCTAAAGCTACTTTTCATCACCTTTTCCTGTATTGCCCTTGTCGCGGGTGCTGCGGGTTTCTGGTTTTACAGTTCTCACGAACCCAACCTGGCAAAGGCTTTGGACAAGAACGCCAAAACGGTGGTGCTGGCCAACGGAGAATGGGTTCCCTATCAGGGAGAAGCCCTCCCCGGTGGTGGCTCCATGAGCCGTATTGTCCGGGCGGCATTTGAAACCCAGGGCTGGCAGGTGGAGTTTGTTTATCTCCCCTGGGCCAAAGGGCTTTCCATGACGGAAAATGTCAAAACCGATGGCACCATGCTTTACAGCTACAACGAGGAACGGGGGCAGAAATTCTTCTACAGTGATCCTGTCCTGCAACTGGATACCGTTGTCTTTTATAACCACAACAAGCCCGTGCGCTGGGAAAAGCCTGAAGACCTCAAAGGGCTGAGTCTGGGCGGTGTGGAAAAATACGACTACGGCTTCATCCGGGAAGAGGATGGCTACCACCTCATCCGCAGCCAGTCCTCGGGGGCAAACCACGAAAAGCTTGGGGAGGGACGTCTGGACGGGACTCTGGATGAGGTACTGGTGGGCCTGACTATCCTCAGAGAGAAAAACCTGAGGCATCGTATCTCTTTTCATCCCAAACCCATCAAAAGCAAAAACTACCATCTCATCCTGTCCCAAAAACATCCCAGAGCGCAGGAAATTCTTGCGGTGTTCAACCAGGGCCTGACCAGGATCAAGGAAGATGGCACCTTTATAAAAATACTTGAAGGCAATTAACAGGAAACATCGGATCAGGAATCATCATAATTGCCTGAATAATTGCCTGATGCTATGAATGATACCGGATCATCGGCAGCAGCCCCTTCTGATGGGGCTGCTGCCGACACCCAGAAAAACAATGCATCCAGAACCCTGTATTTTCCTCCCCAGTTTTGTGATCCCGCTTTGCAGCAAAAAATGTAAAACCCGTATAACCGCTCAGAAACAAACAAAAAAAGTATTGGCACTACCACCACACGCCGGCAGAATTCTTTGTGCAGAATCTATCTACAGGACTGCTGCCGTCTGCATAAGGTGATAAAAATGTACGGATTCCGTTCTTGCCACCCTTTTCCACACCCGTTACCAGGGAGTCTGCCATGAAAACAAAAGAAATCCGCATCCCTCTCCAGAAACGTATTTTTGTGCGTATCGTCAGTACGGTTCTGGTGCTGACCACTCTGATCCTCATGGTCATGGGAGTCTGGCAGTATGGGGATGCAAAAAAACATCTGGAAAAAGGCCTGAATGTGGATGCGGATCTGGCCATACAGCGCATGGCCCTGACACTTCAGGAACCGTTGTACAACTTCGACATGGCCCAGGCCGAGTCCATCCTCCGCTCTGAAATGCAGGATCTTCGCCTGCTGGCTCTGGCCCTTTCCGACGGCACCAACCAGAAACAGATTCTCCTCCTGGGACGTGGCAGTGCGCAGAAGGTGGAAAAAATTGACAAACTCCCGGAAACCCGCCGTTTCCAGAGACAGGCCCCCGTTATACGGGGAGAGGACACCCTGGGGAATCTCACCATCCTCATGGATCCGGCATTCTTCCATGAAAGTCTCCGTCAGATTCTGATCAATACCATTGTGACCATTCTCTCCCTCAACGTCCTTCTTCTCATTCTCATGGCCTTCAGCCTCAGGCTCATGGTCTTTCAGCCCCTGGATCAGATGATCCACGCCATCCGGGATCTGGCCGAAGGGGAAGGGGATCTCACCCGCCGTATTTCCGAGAAAAAAGGAGATGAACTCAGCCTTGCCGCCCGCTGGATCAACCTCTTCATCTCCCAGATCCACGGTATCATGGGACGTATACGGCAAAACGGCAACAGCCTCACCGCTTCGGCATCGAGCCTTCTCGGCATCTCAGAAAAAATGGCAAAGGATGCACAGCATTCCGCCGAACGGGCCACAGCCGTTGCCCATGCAACGGGTGAAATGAGCAGAAGCATGGACAACGTGGCTTCTGCCATGGAAGAAGCGGCCACCAACACCTCCATGGTCGCTGCCGCTGCTGAAGAAATGACAGCCACCATCGATGAAATTTCCAACAATACGGAAAAAGCCCGCAGTACCACACAAAATGCCGTCAACCGCTCCGACGGGGCTTCCGGGAAAATGAGTGAACTCGGTAAAATTGCCGTTGAGATCGGCAAGGTGACGGAATCCATTTCGGAAATTTCGGCCCAGACCAACCTTCTGGCCCTGAACGCCACCATCGAAGCCGCCCGTGCCGGAGAAGCCGGCAAGGGCTTTGCCGTTGTGGCCGCTGAAATCAAAACCCTTGCCACCCAGACCACCACCGCCACGGAAAACATCCGCAACATCATCGGTTCCGCCCAGAGTATCATCCATGAAGCCACAGGAGAGGTTCGGGAAGTCAGTGAAGCCATACAGGCCACCAGTGACATTGTCAGCGTCATCGCCACTGCGGTGGAGCAGCAGTCGTCCGCCACACGGGAAATTTCCGGCAACGTTCTCCAGGCAGCCCAGGGCATTCAGGAAGTAAACGAAAACATGGCCGCCATGAACGGCTTTGTCCGGAGTATCCGGCAGGATATCGAAGGTGTGGATGCCATCAGCAAGGAAATGAACCGCACAAGCAGCGAAGTGAACGACAAGGCAAAGGAAGTTTCCGCCATGGCCGGAAACCTCCAGGAGCTTATTGGCCGTTTTGTCCTGTAATCACCTGAAAAATAAAAGTCAGAAAGGAACAGATCCCATGAAGAACACGTCCCTTCTTTTCGTGGCCCTGCTGGCCATAGCCTGCCTTGCCCTCCCCGCATCCGGAGAAAGCCTCAAGGGGGCTACCCTGAACTGGGAACCCTATATCGGAACCGAGATGCCCAGAGAAGGCTATGTGGCCGAGGTGGTCAAGGAGGCCTTTACCGCAGGAAACTACAGCACAAGCTTCCAGTACATGCCCTGGGCCAGGGTGGTGGCCATGTCCAAGGCAGGACAGTTCGATTTTTATTTTCCCGAATACTATGCGGAAGAGCTGAAGGAAGATTTTCTGGTCTCCGATCCCTTTCCCGGAGGCCCCCTGGTCTTTTTCCAGAAAAAGGGCAGCAATATTACCTACACCAAACTCCAGGATCTCAAATCCTATAAAATCGGCGTGGTACGGGGCTATGTAAACACGCCGGAATTTGATAGCGCAGACTACCTCAACAAAGAAGAAGTCACGGAAGATCTGCACAATTTTCTCAAACTCCTGGCGGGCCGCATCGACCTTGTGGTGGCGGATAAATATGTGGGACTGCACCTCCTCCGCAGCCAGATCTCCGACAGGGCCCAGGAAGTGGAAGTGCTGGAGCCGCCCCTTGGACTCAACGATCTTTATGTCTGTTTTCCCAAAAAAACCAAAGACGCGGAAAAAAGGCTCAAAGCCTTCAACCAGGGCTTAAAACAGCTTAAGGAATCCGGTCGGCTCCAGAAGATCATGAGCGATCAGGGCTTCTGATTTTTTGTCTCCTGCGCTCTGCCATGTTTCCCTTACAGGGAATCCCGTTTTTCACCTGCACCTTGAGGATTTCAGCATCTCAGAATCATTTGGGTTTACTTTCCGGGGGCAAGTCGCCCCCGGATTTTCCCTTCCCCCCCTATCCCAAGGAGTCCCCCATGCGCATTCCCCCTCTTTTTTTCACACTCAGCCTCTTTGTCCTGTTCACCTTCTCCCCCGTCCATGCCGAGGAGGTCTGGAAAATCACCTCCCTCAACTGGGAACCCTATTCGGGAGCGGAGATGGCCTCCCAGGGGAACTCCATTCAAAAACTGCGGGAAGTCCTGAAAAAGGAAGGTATCCGTCTTGTGGTGGAATTCTACCCCTGGGCCAGGGCCCAGCACCTTGCTGCAACAAAGGAATATGTGGGATTTTTTCCGGCCTGGCCCGAAGAAGTTGGGGAAGGCTTTGTGGGATCTTCCCCTGTGGACTGGTCAGAGATCGGTCTTCTGAAGCGCTCCGGAGAGACTGTCACCTTCCAGAACATGGATGAGCTTTTCAGGAACTACAAGGTCGGGCTGGTGGGAACCTATACCTATCCCAAGGAAATTGAGGATGCCGCCCAAAAATATCCCGCCAATGCGGACAGGGCTCCCCATGAAGTTTCCCTGCTGCAAAAGCTCTCCCAGAAACGCCATCCCGTTGCCATCACGGATCCCAACGTCATGATGTTTCTTGCGGAAAAAAACGGTATCCACAATGTGGAGCCCGTTCAGGTACTCATGAAAAAAGAGCTGGTTGTGGCTTTCCGGAATGGGGAAGACAACAAGGCCCGACGACAGCTTCTGGAAAAAATCCTTAAAAACCCATAAGCTCCAAAATGATTTCCGGATCACAGGAAACCCTGAGAACCAGGACTCTCCTGTGATCCGGAACGCTGTATTCCTCCCCGCCTTCAAAGCCAGCTTCCTCCCTCCCTGTAAACCTGTCTGTCCCCCGGCTCAGATGGAAATGGGCTGACACCGCGCTCCCCAGTTCCCTGGCTGTTCATCAAACACCCCGGCACAGGGCTTGCCACAATGCCTGCACCATCCCTGCGGCCCAAGCCCCCAGTCCGTGATGCGGTACCCTTCCCGGCCAATCAGCCGGGTTTTGCAATGGGGACAGAATGTGGCACTTCGCTCCGGATCATGGACATTGCCCAGAAACACATGGTGCAGGCCCTGATCCAAGGCCCTTTTCCTCGCCCGGATCAGGGTGGCATGGGGGGTTCGTTCAAGCTGGGTCAGTTTAAAATCCGGATGAAAAGCGGAAAAATGAAGGGGGACATCCGGCCCCAGATGTTCCACAATCCAGGCACACATGGCCTCGATTTCCGCGTCCCCGTCATTGCAACCAGGAATCAGCAGGGTGGTCAGTTCCAGCCACAGGGAAGTTTCCTGCCGGAGATACATCAGGGTCTCCAGCACAGGAGCCAGGGAGGCACCGCAGTATTTCCGGTAAAATTCTTCGGAAAAAGCCTTGAGATCCACATTGGCCGCGTCCATGTGGCTGAAAAAATCTTCCCTGGCCCTTTCATGGATATAGCCTGCGGTGACGGCCACGGAAAAAATCCCCGCCTCACGACAGGCCTTTGCCGTATCCATGGCATATTCCAGAAAAATCACCGGATCATTGTAGGTATAGGCCACACTGCGACAGCCGTGAATCCGGGCAGCCTTGGCGATGGCTTCGGGGCTGGCCTTCGCCATGAGTCTGTCCATGCTCCGGCAGCGGGAGATATCCCAGTTCTGACAGAAAGAGCAGCTTAAATTGCACCCCGCCGTTCCAAAGGACAGCACGCTGCTTCCCGGATAAAAATGGTGCAGGGGCTTTTTTTCAATGGGATCAATGCAGAATCCACTGGAGCGTCCATGGGTGGTGAGGACAATGCCCTCCTTTTCCGCCTTTCGCACAAAACACCTCCCCCGCTGCCCTTCCCCGAGGCAACAGCCATGGGGACACACCCTGCACTGTATCCTGCCATCGTCCAGTCTGCGGGCATAAGCCATCAACTCCTGCATAGGCTGCCTCCTTGATCTAAAGCGATGCAAGTCTGCCGGGAAAGGCTTTCAGGAAAACTCCTCTGTGGTATAGCGTTCCACATGCAGATTCTGAGAAACAGCGGTGGGGGAAAGTCCCGCCTTGGCCTTCAGATGGGCCAGAAACTGCACCGGATCCGGAAGCTGTTCCCATACGCTGGGAAGGAAGGTGGCCTGATGCCTCCCGTCCCTGAGAATCAGACCATCCACTCCCGGCCGGAGCTGGGCCAGAAGATCCGCCTCGGATACAAAGTCCATGGGTTCTGAAGGCGTCAGGACAGAAATCTTCACCGTGAGACCGGGCAGATCCGAAGCCTGTACGGGCTGAAAACGATAATCAAGAAAAGCTGCGTTGTAGGCGTTTTCCATGACATCAAGGGCCAGGGGCCGGTGGGCAAGAAGAGAGCCGATGCAGCCCCGAAGCCGCGTTCTCTGAAGCAGGGTAACAAAGGATGCCCCTTTTCGGGAAAGTGTGGCGCTCACAGCTTCTGCATGTTTCTGATCCGGCTTTTCCCCGGCCACCCCCCTTTGGAGGGTTTCATGGGCAAGGCGGACAAGGATCTGTTTTTCTTCGGACGTCAGAAAGGAGGGTGTCATGGCGAATTCTCCGTAAGTGCCCAGGCCCCATAGCCCACCACACGCTCCCTGTCCCCCGCCGTATCTCCGGAATTGCAGAGTCCCAGACGGTGGACGGAAAGCCCCCGGTTTTTCGCTGCACAGAGAAGCCCGCGCAAAGGATAGACACCACAGGCGGTTCGGGGCATGATGGCTGTGATATCCATTGCCTCAATGGCCCTTGCCGTCTCCGCATCAATTCTCTGTGCCGTTTCGTAATCATGGTAATGGCTCAAGTCCGAACTCACCACGATGAGGGTTTCCTCCCCTCCCCAGAGATGTTCCACAACCCGTGCCACCTCAGGAGCCGGGGTTTCCCCCACCACCATGGGAAGCAGAATGAAATCCTCATGCAGCACTTCCTGCAGAAAGGGCAGATGCACCTCCAGGCTGTGCTCCAGAGTATGGGCGGCATCCAGAGCCTGCACCCAGGCAAAGTCATTGACCAGGGATCTGAGGGTATGGGTCTCCAGGGCGATGTCTCCCAGAGGGGTGGCAAAACATGTGGCTGTCGGCACGATGAGTCCCTTCACATAGACCCTGTGGGCAGGGCCAAGCAGCAGCACCCTGCGGATACGCTCCCGCAGCGGAAAGAGGGTTTTATATGCCATGGCCGCCAGAAGGCCGGAATAGGGATAACCCGCGTGGGGAACGATGAGCGCCTTTGGAGGGGGGCCTTCAAAAAGGGCTGCCCTGTCGAGAAGGGAAAGCACTTCCTCTTTCAGTCTGCGGGGATCTCCGGGATAGAACATGGATGCTACAGCCGGAGGACGAACGTGGGGGGGGGACGGGTTTTCCATAAACACCTCCATTCAGAAAAACGGAAAAAAGGTGGAACAGGGAAAAGCACAGTAAACACTGTATAGCACAGAGCATACCCCACCACAATGCATGAAAAAAGGAAAAAACTCCCAAAACCGAACAAACAAGGCATATCGTCAAAAATCGCACTATTCGTCAGACAGAGAACAGAAATCCGGCCTAGGCTTCACGCAGGCCAGAACTTCCGAAATCCGTTCAGGTGCAGGAGTGTGTCCGGCCATATCCGGGTCGGTCTCCTCCGCAGCTTCCCTTTCGTCCCATGCAAAATCCCAGCTTTTTCATGCGGCTGCGCAGGGTATTGGGATGCAGCCCCAGAAGGGCCGCCGCCCCATTTTTTCCCGCAATCCGTCCTCCCGTCTCTTCCAGAACCAGGGCAATATGTTTTGCCATGGCCGCATCGAGAGACAGCCCTTCTGAACGTCCTTCAAACCTTCCGGACATCTCCCCTTCGCGGTTTTTTTCCGGCAGGGCCGGAAAGGCCAGAGGTCTCCCCTGACAGAGAATCAGTGCCCGTTCCACCACATTCTGCAATTCCCGCACATTCCCCGGCCAGCCATAGGCCATGAGGGCCTCCAGCCCCCCAGGGGCAATATCCGGCCTGTAGGGAAGGTTCATTTCCTCGCACTTCACCCGGATAAAGTGATGCACCATGGCGGGGATATCCTGCCGCCTTTCCCGCAGGGGAGGAATATGCAGGGGAAAAACATTGAGCCGGTACCAGAGATCCCGCCGGAACCCCCCGGAAGCCATGAGGGATTCCAGGTTTCTGTGGGTGGCGGCCAGAATGCGTACACTGGCCTTGCGGGTACATGCCCCGCCCACCCGTTCAAACTCGCCACTCTGCAAAACCCGCAGCATTTTCACCTGAGCGTTGGGGGGCAGCTCCCCGATTTCATCAAGAAAAAGGGTGCCGCCGTCGGCCCGCTCAAAGCGTCCGGCCATGGTTTCCAGCGCACCGGTGAAGGCCCCCTTTTCATGGCCGAACAGCTCGGAATCAATGAGGGATTCGGGAATGGCTCCGCAGTTGACCCGGATAAAGGGCCCCTGGGATCTGCGGGAAAGGGAATGAATTTCCGAAGCCACCACCTCCTTGCCCGTACCCGTCTCGCCAAGGAGAAGCACCGGGCTGTCCGTGGGGGCCACATGGGAAATCAGCCTGCGTACCTCTTTAAGGCCACTGTCCGCACCGATCATCACATTGCCCGCCATATGCCGTGCATCCCGCTGCAAGGCCCGGTGATCCCGCACCAGATCCATGTAGCGCAGGGCATTGGACAGGGCGATGGCAAAGGGTTCGTTCACCTCCCGTACCAGGGCGGCATGGGTTTCATTGTAATGATCGGCTCCCAGAGCGGAAAAGGTCATATTGCCAATGAGGGTTTTCTGGATTTTCAAGGCACAGGTCATACTGCAGAACTCGCCGATTTCCATATGTTCCAGAGCCGCAACCCCCGTGCGAACGGTACGGAGAATCTCCTGATTGATGGGATGGGTGTGATCCCGGATCCAGGGCGTGGTGTCAAAGCGGGATTCCGTCTGCCAGGACCGGATGGATTCCCAGGCGGTATCGGACAGGGGGAAGGACTCATCCAGGAGAAAACCTCCGCCTTCATAGGCCAGGGCGATCACCCTGGAACGCCTTCTTTCATACTCATAGAGGGTAATAAAAAGGGCATCCAGGGGTAAAAGTTCTTTCATGTACAGAAAAACCGCATGCAGGGCCTGATCCAGATCCAGACTGCCGCAGATGCGGCGGGTGACTTCCCGAAAATGTTCATGGGTGATGGACACCATATTTCGTTCCTTTCACGAAATCCCGTGTAAACAAAAACGACATTTCGTATATCCCGTCTCCCCTTTCCTGACAAGCCTTGATTTCATTTATAAAATCGTGATGGCACAGGACTTGATAAGCAAAGAGGTGTTCACAATAAAAAAACCTACACCAACGGGGAGAATGTCATGAACATGCAGGCGCTTTACCAGTCCAAACGTCGCAGTCTTCAGGAGTGTGTGGCCCATGTCCGGTCCGGAGATCAGATTGCAGCAGGTCCCACGTCCAGCTTCCCTCTGGAGCTGATCAACGCCCTTTCCGCAAGGGAGGACATCCAGGATGTACAGCTTTATTCCGCCATGCTGGTTTTTCTTCCCGATTTTCTGGGCCCGGCACAACTGGGCCGGATTCACTATCACTGCCCCTTCATGGGGCCTGTGGAACGTATGTGCATGGCTTCCGGCGTCATCACCCCCGTCAGTGTCCATTTCAGCCGACTGTCCGATTTTTTCGAGTCCCAACGCTTTGATACCATTTTTCTTGAGGTTTCCCCTCCCGATGCCCAGGGCTTCATGAGTATCGGCCCCTGTGCCCCCATGGTGGGAACGGGTACCGTCAGAACGGCAAAGCGGATCGTGGCACAGATCAACCCGAAAGTCCCCAGAGTGTCCGGCCCGGAAGTCCGGCTTCACCTTGACGACGTGGACATGCTCTGTGAGGTGGATCGTGGCCTCTTCGAACTGCCGGACATGACGCCGGATGCGGAAGAAATCGCCATTGCCGGACACATTGCCCCCCTGATTCCCGATGGTGCCACCCTTCAGCTGGGTATCGGCAGACTGGCCAATGCCGTGGGGGATCTGCTGGATGGTAAAAGGGACCTCGGGATTCATACCGAAGTGCTTACCCCCTCCATGGTGAACCTCTTTGAAAAGGGCGTGATCACGGGAGTCAAAAAAGAACTGCATCCGGGAAAAATTCTCTGCTCGTTCTGTGTCGGAAGAAACCGGGATTATGACTTTCTGGAAAAAAGCGGCGTTGTGGAAATGCACCCCACCCACTATATCAACAACCCCTGGAGAATCGGCCAGCACAGGAATTTCATTTCCGTAAACAATGCCCTGGCCGTGGATCTCACGGGTCAGGTGGCTGCGGAAGCCCTGGGCTTTGCCCAGTTCAGCGGCACAGGCGGACAGCTGGATTTTGTGCGGGGTTCCCAGCTCTCCGAAGGCGGGAAATCCTTCATTGCCCTCAAGTCCACGGCCAAAAAGCATACCCTCTCCCGCATTCAGCTTTCCCTCGATCCCGGCACCGCCGTCACCACCCCCCGAAGCGATGTCCAGTACATTGTCACGGAATTCGGCGTGGCGGATCTTTCCCTGAAAAGCATACCGGACAGGGTGAAGGCCCTCATTGCCATTGCCCATCCCGCCTTCCGGGAAGAGCTGAGCCGTGCTGCCGTGGAGGCTGGACTGATCCGGATCCGGAACCTGGGACGCATTGACTCTGCGGCCTGAAGTACTTTCAAAAGATTTCTGATTGCCTTCCTCTCCTGAGATCCGTATGATCCCCGGCCAGGAAAAGAGGAGGGCAGGAAGATATGAAAGAGCTTACGGGCATCATCGGTTGTGGCAGGGCAGGTACCCACCTTGCCTTTCATCTTCAAAAGGTCGGCTGGCCCCTCTGCGGGTTATGGGACAAAGGGGAGCAGTCGGCAAGGGATCTGTGCAGTCTCACCGGCCTTCCCCTTCTTCCACCGGAAGCCCTGGGAAAAGAGGCCGATATTCTGGTGCTGGCCCTGCCCGATGACCTGATTGCCCCCACCTGTACGGATCTGGCGGCAAGGGGGGTCTTCCGGCCCGGACATACGGTGTTTCATCTGAGCGGCTCCCAGCCCGCAAGCCTGCTTCAGACGGCCGCGGATGCGGGGGCCGTTATCGCCTCCCTTCACCCCCTGCAAAGTTTTTCCGGTACCCTCAACCCGAATCAGCCCTTCAAGGGCATTCTCATGGCCGTGGAAGGAATGCCCGAAGCCGTGACCCTGGGGCTGCGCATGGCAGACCGTCTGGGAGCACGGGGGATAAGCATCGCAGCAGAAAGCAAGGTGCTCTACCATGCCGCAGCTGTGGTGGCTTCCAACTATCTGGTCACCCTCATGGATTTTGCCTTTGACCTTCTTGCCGCATCGGGCATTGAAGGAGAAAATGCCATGGCCTTCCTGTCCCCCCTGGTATCCGGCACCCTCGCCAATCTCCACGCCCTGCCGCCGGAATCTGCCTTAACCGGCCCTCTGGTGCGGGGAGACAGTGCCACCCTTGCCCGTCATCTGGAAGCCATCTCCACGGAACGCCCCGGACGTGCGGCCCTGTACCGGGAACTGGGACGGGCCACCCTGGAACTTGCGGTGCGGGGAAACCATCTCACCCCGGACAGCATGGAAAAAATCAGGGGGCTTCTGGCATGAAGCAGGCCATTTATGTGGATATGGATGATGTGATCACGGAAACCACCCGCCAGTATCTGGATGTGGCCCGCAGGATGTTCGGCAGAACCGTTCTCTATGAGGACATCCGGAACTTTGACCTGAAGGCCTCCTTCGGGCTTACGGACGACCAGTTTGCTGCATTTTTCTCAGAGATCCATGAAAGGCATTTCCTTGAAAATCTGCCTCCCGTTCCCCATGCCCTGCCCTCCCTTGCACGATGGCGTGAAAAAGGTTTTGCCATTCATGTGGTGACAGGTCGCCTCACCGCTGCCTACACGGCATCCGTGAACTGGCTGCGCCATAGGGGGGTTCCCATGGATGCCTTTGTCATGGTGGACAAATACGCAAGGCCGGACATGAACCCGGAGATCAGTATCCCCCTGAAAAGCTTTGACACGGAACCCTTTGCCTTTGCCGTCGAAGATTCCCCAGCCACAGCTCTTTTCCTTGCAGCAGAAAGAAAAATTCCCGTTTTTCTCATGGACAGGCCCTGGAACCAGGGAATCCGCCACCCCGGTATCCAGAGAATTTTTTCCTGGCAGGATATTCCGGATTCCGGATGCTCCTGCCCCTGATCCCGCCGGTACAGCCAGTCCCACCTTGTATAATTTCCCCATGCAGTATAAGAAAAGGCAAGCCAGAAAGCCACATTCCGGGGAAGAACAGATCCCAGGGGTCTCTCCGCCGAAAGGCTTCGTAAAATCCGTGTGAACAACTGAAAATACACATCTTTTATCCACCCGAAAAAAAGGAGTCTTTCATGTTGCGTCACCTTTTTCTTTTTCTTTGCCTCATCCCTTTTACCTTTACCGGATGCGGCGGACTGACATGCCCGCCCACAGCAGACCTCAAGCAGCAGGAAGCCATTGAAGCCATGGCTGCGTCCATCGCCTTCAATAAACCCAGATCCCTCAATACCCCCGGCCATGTGCGTATTCCCCTTGCCAAAGGGCAGTGGGTCACCACCCTTACCCGGTACAAGGCTCCCAACGGTGACCGCAGCCTGAGCACCACCAAGGTCATTGATGTGGAGGGAGATCTTGTCACCCTTGAGGTGGAAAATTATACGGCTTCCGGAAACGCCGAACGCAACCTCACCCTGGTACAGCTTGCGGGCTACCCCATAAACCTTCCCCTGGGCCCGGATCAGGAAGCCCTGAATGCGGTTACCGGAAAAACCCGCATTGTCCGCATGGTCACCCAGGCGGGCAGCAACCCGCCTTCTGAAATGCCTCCCATGGCCCTGCAATTCGCCTCCGGTCTCATGCAGAAATTCATCAATCCGGCCATCCGCACCACAGCCATGAGCACCCGGCCTGCGGAAACCCCCTATCTGAAGGCAAGGGATGCCAGGGAGTTTGACGTGCAAGTTTCTGTCATGGGGATACAGGAAACGGGAAAAACCCAGGCCCATGGTGGCGTCCCCATCAGCAGCCAGATGCTCTATGAGAATGGGGATCAGGTAAGCTATACCATCGCCTATGACATGAAAGGGGCAGAGCAGCGCCTCTTTTTCCCCGAAACCATGCCGTAAGTCCATCCCTTACTGAGGAAGAGAGAACCATGGCAAGAATCATTACCGTGAGCAGCGGCAAGGGCGGGGTGGGAAAAACCCATATCAGTACCAACCTTGCCCTGCATCTTGCCCAGCTTGGACACAAGACCTGCCTCATGGATGCGGATCTCGGCCTTGCCAATGTCAATATCCTCTTAAAGCTCCATCCGGAAAAAAATCTGAAAGATGTCATGCTGGGTACCACCCCCCTGCGGGAAATCCTCATCCACACCCCCCAGGGGCTGGATATCCTTCCCGGAGCCTCGGGCATTGAGGCCATGACCCGGCTGCATGAAGAACAGTTCCAGCGTCTCATTCAGGAATTCTCCACCCTGGATGCCTATGACTATTTCATCATTGATACGGCAGCGGGTATCTCCAGAGATGTGCTGGCCTTCTGTCTTGCGGCCTCTGAGATCCTTCTGATCCTCACGCCGGATCCTGCCTCCCTGACAGACGCCTATGCCCTGCTCAAGGTACTGCACCTCAACGGTTTCCAGAAACCGGTACTGGTGCTGGTCAACAGTGCGACAAGCATGGACCGGTCCCGTGAAGTGCTCCTGAAGCTCATGACGGCGACCCGAACCTATCTGGATATGGAACTCCTCCCCATTGGCATGATCCCCAGAGACAATGCCGTTACCAACGCCCTTGCGGAACAGATGGCCCTGATTCTGTCCTACCCGCAGTCCCCCGCATCCAGAGGAATCCGGAATGCCACCCAGAATCTCATACGAAAAAAAGAGGCAAAGCCCGAGGAAATGCTTCCCCAGGCTTTTTTCAGAAAATTTCTGGATTTTTTCTCCAGCCCGCTGAAAAAATATGCCCCCAAACCCCCTGCCGAAGCAAGGCAGCCGTCCGGTCATTTCCCGGAAGCCGAAAAGCAGGAATCGCCCTCCCCTGCCCCTGTGGCTCCGGACAGAGAAAGATCCGCACCGGAACCCTTTGACGAAAAGCCCGCTCCCTCCGTGGACACTCCGGAAAAAGAGGACGCCCCCCCGGCGAAGGATACCACAACGCCCGCCACAGCACCGGCTGTCCGGGATACGGCGTCTCCCACGGAATCGGAAACAGTCCTTTCTGCGAAGGAAGTTCCGCCAGCACCACTATCTCCGCCACCCGATACGGCAACCCTTCTTCTCGAAACCCAGAACCTGCTGCGTGAGGTTGTGGGCAGCATCGCTTCTGTGGCCACAGAGCTGAAGGAAATGCGGGAATTTTTTATCCGGACCCAGCAGGCAGCCCTGCAAAACGACTCCAGACTCCCCGTGCTAACACCTCCGGAATCCCCCAGTCAGAAGGAACGTCATCCCCTGACGGACAGGGTTTCCTCCTATCCCATGTTTCAGACCCTCTCCGAAGGAGAAATTCAGGAAGTGCTGGGCCAGCTTGCCTTCAAAGTCTTTCCTGCAAACACCACCCTCCTGCATCGGGGCGACACGGGAAAAAACCTCTTTATTCTGGTTTCCGGAAAGGTCGCGGTGCTGGACGCAGAAGGGGGCATACTGGACACCATGGAAGGCGGGGATGTTTTTGGAGAAATGAGCCTGATCAGTGGAGAACCGGTCAATGCCACCATACGGGCCATGCAGGAGACCCAGATGCTGTACCTGGACGGCAGAGCCTTTATCCGCATGTTGCGCACCTATCCCGCCATGCAGATGTATTTCGCAAAACTTCTCAGCCAGCGTCTCACCCACAGGCTGCAAAAAGCCAATCTGGCCCGCAATGAAACCCCAGGCTCAGGGCTGTCCGGTTCCCTGGCAGCCACCCCCATCCCCGAACTCCTTCAGATGCTGAAAATGGGAGACAAAACAGGTCTGCTGGCCTTTGCCTTTCCAGGAGGAAAAGCGGCCATTTCCCTGATCCATGGAGAATTGGTCGCTGCACGCTATGGTTCGGACAGGGGAAAAGAAGCGCTGTACAAGATTCTGCGGGAAAGCGAAGGGCGTTTCGTCTACTCAAGGGAGCTTCCCCGTGAGGATCAGGACAAAAAACCCATGGGCCATTTCATGAAACTGCTCATGGACGGCATCAGCATGATGGATGAGGAAAGGGCGGAAAGCCCACATCCTCCCTGAGCAGTTGCTCAGAGCCAAATGTGCATGGCATGGAACGCTTTGCGGGCTTTCCGGAAAAGGATCGCCGGATGCTGGAGCTGGTGGCGGAAGAGGCTTGATTATCTCTCTCCTGCCGCCTATGAGAAACAATGTTTCGAAGGGCAGCAGGCTGCTTAAGTATTTGGGTGTCCGCTATTGACGACCGACCCCACCCCCCCTCACTCCAGCGGTTTCAGATCCGCTATTGACATCATCGGTGGGCTGTTCCGGTAAGAACTGCTGCAAAGGCAAAACCTGCGGCTGCATGGCTGAATCAAAGTGACCATCAGAACATTTTTTATGTTGGCACATTATTTGCTGAAGCCTTAGATAAAGTAAGGGGCAATGGAAACCTGATTTACCGGATATCAGATTTTAGCTTCCAAGAAGCTCCAAAATAACCGGAGGATTTAAACAAACGATGAATCTGGAGTGCAACCACTGAAATGGGAGAAAAAAATGGGAGAAAAAAAACGGACTTTCATTGGTTTGCTGAAAAGATTTTCTATGCTTATTTTTTGGGTTTCCTCTCTGGTGTTGCCTACAAGTACTCAGGCCGGAGACAGGATCACAGCCATCGGAAACGACGTACAATCCTATTCTTGTGAGATCAGAGAAAATTTCCTTGGAAATCTTGGTTCAGCTTTTGATTCATGGTTTTCAGGGAGAAAGAGGCCTCAAAATGGCGTTGTACACAGTCTTGATGATATCCTAACCGTATCGGTATATCTGGACAAAGATGTTCGGTATGTCGCATATCTTAACAGTTCGCGCAGATACCTCTATCCCGATCCCCTGAATGAAATAAAAGACAACCCGAGCAACAACAAATCCATTATTTTTTGTGGTCATGGAGCAGCTGCGGCGGACAAAAAGGCCTGCGCCACCTGGTTCATGTATAATTCTTTGAGGATGAAAGGTGCCTTTAGTAATGTAGACAGGGGAATCTTTGACATGGGCACAACAGTTACATGCAGGGAAAATTAAAACCTGCTTTGATAAACATTTTTACGGTATCATGCCAAAATTCGTAACTACTCCAAAAGTCCGGGCAGCGTGAATAGAAACAGAGAAACAGGTTCAGCGAGGGATCGAGTCAGCGACAAGGCGTGGCAGACAGGAGATGGCTCCAAGGTCATGGATCCGATCATAGAGGAAATCCCAGAAAGAGAGGCCATGTTTCTGGCAGGTTTTCTTGAGGCTGAGAAATGTATCCCGACACTGGCGGCCTAAATCGCTCCGGGTCGTACCGCTGATTTTTCTTCTTTTGACATATTCCCTGATATCCCTCTCGCTGAGATTGTTGTGAAGGGGGAGGACTGGAAACTCCAATACGAGAAGCAGTTCGGACTTATTGGCCGCGATCCGCCGGAGGGC
>NZ_JCANVJ010000003.1:0-206231 GCF_059569355.1 Desulfobotulus sapovorans DSM 2055
GGGATGCCCGCGCGGTACCGGTAAAGAACCGCCTCCACAAACAAGCGATTATCCCTGGCCGTACACCCGACATGGCCTTCCCGGCCTGGAAGCAAATCCCTGATCCGATCCCACTGATCATCTCTTAATCCATAACGTCTTATCATTGAAGGGTCCTCCCACAGCCCATCAACAGAAAAGCACAAAACCACCTCATTGTGAATCCGGAAAATTCTCAGCCGCACAATTGATGACACACCCTAGTTTTTGTCTGATTTTGAATTGTAATTTTCAGGGAAAAAGTTTTGTCAGAAAGTGAACAATTCGTTCACTGGCTTTCCCGTCTCCATAAGGATTGCTTATTTTTGACATATTTTCTCTTAAAGGTATATCAGAAAGAAGTCTTTGAACACTCTTGATGATAAGATTTGTATCTGTTCCTACCAAGGTAACGGTACCAGCCTTTAGGGCTTCGGGTCTTTCGGTCGTGTCACGCATGACCAGTACGGGCTTGCCCAGGCTGGGAGCTTCTTCCTGCACACCCCCACTGTCCGTCAGTAGAATCTGGGATTTGGACATGAGAAAGACAAAGGGCTGATATTCAAGTGGTCGAATGAGATCTACATTGGAGAGTCCTGAAAGAAGGCGATTTACAGGTTCCTGAACATTGGGATTGAGATGTACAGGATAGATAAAATGAACCGCTGGGTTGTTTTTGGCTAGCTGCTGGATGGCAATGCAGATATTTTCAAAACCTGTCCCAAAATTTTCTCTTCTGTGGCCTGTGATAAGTACAAAAGCTTTTTGGAGAATCGTGGTATCGTGAAGTCCTGCATCAACGAGTTTTTTTATGATAGAGGCACGCAGAGTGTTTGATGTTCTTATTTTTTCGACGGTTATGAGTAATGCATCAATAACGGTATTTCCTGTTACAATAATATTTTTTTGGGCAATACCTTCGGCAATCAGGCTGTTCATGTTGCATTGTGTTGGGGCGAAATGCCACTGGGCAAGTCGTGTCGTGAGTTGTCTGTTAGCTTCTTCTGGCCAGGGGGATGTGATATTTCCCGTTCTCAGTCCTGCTTCTACATGGCCTATCGGTATTTTTTGGTAAAATGCTGCAAGTGCGGTGGCGAAGCTGGTGCTGGTGTCTCCATGTACGAGAGCCAAATCCGGTTGGAAATCCATGAATACATCCCGCATACCTAACAGTACTCTCGCCGTCAGGTCATAAAGATCCTGCCCCTGTCTCATGAGATTCAGATCGTATTCTGGATGTATCTCAAAGGTATTGAGAACCTGATCCAGCATTTCCCTGTGCTGGGCTGTAACGCAGACCCTGGAGTCCAAATCTGGATTCATTTTGAGTTGCTTGACAAGGGGGGCCATTTTGATGGCTTCAGGGCGCGTTCCGAACGTCAGAAGAATTTTTTTTTTCATGCCTTATCCTATGGCAAGATCTGTAAGATCTTATTTCTTTTTTTGACAAAATAGCCGGGTGGCATCAAAGCGTGCTTCCCAAGTATTTTGGTTGCGGAACTGTATAATGTCGTATGGTTTATGCTTGAAATTCAAAGCCTTTATCGTAAGTTCCTTCAGATTTTGATGTCTGTCCATGATATAAACTCCGGGTTCATGACGGCGTAACATCATTTCCCCAAAAGCTGTGGACAGTACTGGAAGGCCCATTGCCCTGTACTCGTAATATTTGATGGGATCGACTGAATTTGTGAGTACTGTTTTTTTGAATGGAATCAGCCCAATTGAAAAGGTTTGCATGGCCTTAATGGCTTCTTTGTGCTCACACGCAGGCAGGATTTCAATGTTAACGGGGAGTGTTCGGGGTGGATAGTTATGAACAGGACCTATCAGGCAGATACGCATTTGTGGGTTGGCTAGAGCCAATTGATATACAAGATTCCAGTCAAACCATTTTCCAATGGTACCTATATAACCAAGTATTGGGCGGTTATTTTTTAGGTGGTTATTACTGTTGACAGGGGTTGGAAGTTCGTGAATACAAGCATTTAAAGCTTGTTGGCATGGGACGTTATGCGCTTGAAATTGTTTCATAAGAATTGTCGAGGATACCAATGTCAGGGATACATGATGAGCAATAGCTTGTTCGCGTCTTGCCATCATTATACGGGACCACCCAGTATAAAAGGCGGGAAAGTTATCCATTGCATCATAGAAAGAGTAGATATGTGGATATTTTTTGAGGGTGTACAAAGCCATTAGAGAAGGTTTACCTACGCCAATAGCAGTAATTTTTTTTTTCTGAATAAACGTATCAATCGCTTTTATTGCAGGCTGCCAGAATAAGTGATTTATATATGCTGAAAAGGGTAATGGTTCAATGGGTATAGCCTTTGGGGTAACTACGGAAAGCCATTCCGGTTTTTTTGTATTATGGCAAATATTTTTTGTGGCAAAATCTTTCAGGTCAGCGATTCTTGGAAATCGGGTTGGGTAAGGATCTATCCACAGTATTTCGCCATCATATTTTTTATGGAACCATGTTGCAAAATGGTGAGGCCTCTGGCTAAAATTTTCCCAATGAAGGGGTGAAAAATAGAGCAGTTTCATGTAGGCTTCTTTTCCTTTTGAGACTTACGCATAATCATCCCTGAATTTTGCGAGACTACCCATCTGTCATTCGTCTCTTTTATAGCTGTGAGGGATCCATGTACCCCATTTTTTTTCATAAATCGTTTTGTTTTTTTCAAAAAGAGCTTGTCTGTGTGTCTGTTTTATTTTGTCAAAAGAAGCTGAAAGGTGATGGTGGATAAAAACATCTTCTGCGCACATAATGCGTAGTCCTTTTTGCTCTATGCGTCGGCAATAATCGTCGTCTTCAAAGAAACCCAATCCAAACGCTTCATCCAGTGGCCCTATCAGTTCATAGACATGCCGTGGCATCATGACACAGAAAAAAGCAGCCGTTTTTAATTGAAAACGTTCTCCTATGTGATTTCGAGTATGATGGGCAGAAATTTCAAGCATGGTTTTTATGTCAGGATACTGAATATTGATTTTTGCCTGATTTCCAATGTTGTTGGTTACAGGACCTATGAGACCAATGGTTTTATCTGCTTTCAAATGCGAAAGCAGTGTGCGTATCCAGCCAGGAGTAACATAGGTATCGTTGTTGAGAAGTGTCAGATATTGGCCTTCAGCTATTGACAATCCTTGATTGTTGGCAGCAGCAAATCCTTTGTTGTCACTGTTTAGGATTATTTTTTTTGTAAATTCGGATTCTTTGTGTTGCCATTTTCTTAAAAAATCTGGCGTGGTGTCACTGGAAGCATTGTCCACAACGATAATTTCAAGTTTTTGATATTGACTGTGTTGTTCTATGCTAAAGAGACAGTCTTTGGTAAAATCAATGTTGTTGTATGTCACAACAATAATGCTGACAAGGGGATCCCTACTTGCTGATTCCGCTTCATGGATAAAGGCTTGGCAGCGATGGAGCCATGTTTGTTCAGAAGCAAATTTTTTTCGAGCATCTATATCTTGAATATTTTGTTTGGAGAGAGCGGATTCTATCATTTTCAAGAATTGATCTGTATTTTTTGCGCAATAAACGAGATTGTTAAATTCTTGTATTTCTGGAAGATCTACAGCGACAATAGGTTTTCCTGCGCTCATGTATTCATAAATTTTTACCGGATTTGTGGCAAGTGTTAGTGGGAGGATTTTGAAGGGGAGCAGGCAAACATCAAAGCTGTGGAGGTAGTACGGGAGTTCCTGATAAGAAACCTCACCAGTGAAGTGAACATTGGGGAGTAGTTTGAGCTTGTTGCTTGCACCGCAGGTATCGTTCCCGATTAGCAGTATGTAGGCATCGGAGAATTTTTTTGCTATAACTTCAAGAAGATCGATATCAAACCATTCTGCAATTGCCCCATAATACCCAATGATGGATTGTACTCTGGGGGCGTGGAATATTTTTTCCGGTTTTTTTGAGAAAAAATTATATTCACAGGCGTTCCTGATGATAACGCAGTGTTTTGCATGAGGCCCAATCCGATCTTTCAGCCATGTGGATGTAACGATGGTGGCATCAGCATGTGCTATCAAATATTCTTCTGATTTTATGAGGCTGGCATGGTTATTTCCAAAGCCATCGTGGTAATCCATGCAGTCGTAAATTTGTCTGCTGTTGGGAAGAGACAGTGCAACATCAACCCAGAAAGGATGGTGGATTACAGAAATAACTGTTTGGGATTCTGACCAGTTAAGAACGTGGGACAGGCTCTTTTTCAGATTTTTTAAGGTGCTAAGATTTGGTGAAGATGCATAGATTACAGGCGCTTTGTCTGTGGTGAAAAGCTTGATTTGAAAAAGCATCCCTGAATCATCTAGTGATTCTATGTGACATCCATTTTGGCTGCTTTGTATAATTTCAGAAGATATATAGAAAACTCTTCTTCCTGTTGCAGCAAGGGCTTTTGCTATTTGTTGTGGGCGTTGGTTCCTAAAATTCCAGTCAATGACACCCCAGAAAAAATAATCGGGTTTTTCATTTGTTTGAGGTTGTTTTTTTATGTTTTGCAAAGATGCTTTATATGAGTTGACGGCATTGTGACGTTTTATATGACTTAATATGATATCGGTAAAATTTTTTATTCTTTTTTTATAGTGAGTTGGAACTAAATTCCGACAATGTTTTTTTGAGGAAGTAATGATGTTTTTTATTGATTTTTGATGATTTTTTTTTAAAAAAGTCCCCAAATGTCTTATTGGCAAAGTCATCTTCCAGCTGGTAGAGTTTTTAATTTCCACCAGATCTTTCGTTAATTTTGACACCTCATTTTTTAAATTTACGATTTTATTTTTTTTATCTGTAAGTTTTTCCTTTAAAGATGATATTTCGGTGTCTCGCTGTTGAACAGTTTTTTTCCATGCCTGAATAATTTCAGTGTCATTGATAGGTTCTTCAAAAATACCAGAGGGAAAATGTGGAAGATCACTATCTGAAGCTAAGGCAATCCAGTAAAGAGGGGATCTGATACCTGTGGTTTTTGAAATCGCATTATTTTTTTTACCCAAAAAGAGGTTCTGTGTTTTTTTGTTTTCTGAAAAGATACCGGAACCATAAAAAATTTTTTGCCCATAATATGTTGTTTTTTTGAAAGTGTTATTTAAAAGATTTTTAAAATCGTTTTCATAGAGTTCTTTTACGTGATAAGGATTTTGATAATTATAACGATCTGAATATTCATACTTATCAGGTGATGATATTAGTAAGACACCATCAGGTTTTAAGATACGTCGAATTTCGGAGAGCATTTTTTCATGCTGGTCATGATGCTCAATTGTTTCAAAGCTTATAACAATGTCAATGCTTTTATCGGGTAAAGGAATGGCTGCGCAGCTGCCTGTTATATATTCTAAATTATTTTTTTGATAGGTGCTGCTAGCATGTTCAATAACGGATTTGTCAATATCGATGCCAATAACTTTGTCCGCAGCATCTGCTAACAGTGAAGATCCATAGCCTTCCCCGCATGCAATATCTACCACGGTTTTTTTATGGACGATTTCTAATGCCTGATAATATCTGTGCAAGTGTTCAATTTCTATATTACCGTTTAGTCCAGGTATAAACCGCTCCCCAGTGAAATCCATATCATCTTCTTTCTTTATAGATTTTAGGCTCGTACTTGTTTCAGTTTGTGCTGGATGTTACTGATACGTTCATTTTTTATCCGATGTAGAGAGCCGGATTTTTTGAACATACCTGAAAGGTCAGTTGTCTGTCGAGCGAGTTATGAACATCATTGCTGATGTTTATTGTTTTTGGAAATGGATATATTTTTCATAGGGATTCCGATAAGCCCTCCTGCAACACTTGTGGATTCCGATTTGAATAAAACGGCATCATGTATCCAGTGGTGCTGGATATGGTTTTCCTGCGAACCATCAGCAATTGCAACATTGACTGAATAGGTGCCATAGGTAAGTCTTGGCATCATGAATTCAAAGATTCCTACGATGATATCGTTTCTGTTACATCTGACAGGGCTATCAATGGTTGTTAAATATGAGTTATCCCCAAACAGATTTTGGCCTAATCGATCTTTTATTGAAAACCCAATAATAGGAGAAGTAAGCGGTTCAGAAACATTCGCCTCAATTTTTAAGAGGACTTCTTCACCCCCCACAATCCATGAGAGTGGGTTTTTATTTCTATCAAGAAAATTGACAGATATAATTTGGGCTGCTCCTTTACCAAAAGATGGGGCTTTAGGGTCAAATTCAAATATTTTCAAATCGTTACGAAGGTTTGTTGCGTTGATGAAATCTTGACGCTGGTCTTTGAGTATATCTGAAGAGAATTGTTCTGGTTTTATTTTCAGGCGTGTTGTCGTGCTTTTACCCTGCTGGGCCTCATAAAAAGCTTCCAGATATTTTTCGCTGACCTCTTTGGGATTTCCCTGATCCAGAACAGATCCCTTTTCAAGCCAGAGAGCTTTATTGCATAAGCTTTTTATCGAACCAGTGTCATGGCTGACAAAGAGAACGGTTCCTTTTTCCATGAATTTGCGTAAAAAGCGCATGCATTTTTGTGTGAAAAAAGCATCGCCTACGGCAAGTGCCTCATCAATGACCAGAATATCTGCGCTTACATGTGCTATGACAGCAAAGGCCAAACGCACCATCATCCCGCTGGAGTACATCTTGACGGGCTGATCGATAAATTCCCCAATATCCGCAAAGGCAATGATTTCATCCAGGCGGTCATCGGTTTCCTGGCGGCTGAGCCCGAGAACTGCCGCATTCATGTAAACATTTTCTCTGCCCGTAAATTCAGGATTGAAGCCTGACCCCAGCTCAAGGAGGGCCGCAATCCGGCCACGGGTCTCTACAATCCCTGATGTGGGAGTCAGTGTGCCGCATATGATTTGAAGAAGGGTGGACTTTCCGCTTCCGTTCCTGCCGATGATGCCTACGGTTTCACCTTTTTTGACTTCAAAGGAGATGTCCTGGAGTGCCCAGAATTCTTTGAAGTAATTGCAGGGTGTTCGTCTTAAGATGCGACGCAGGCGGGGCAGTATAAATTGTTTGAGGCGGTCTCCTGGTTTTTCATATATATGATAGCATTTGCTCAAATTCTGCACTTTTATGGCAATATCAGAGGACATCTGCAAAACCCTTTCTTGTCTTCTGAAACCATATGAAACCCAACCAGGCAACAAGACTTGCGACGGCCGTGTAGATACCCAACCCTGACCAGTTTGGAAGGTTGCCCCAGATAATCACCTCTCTGGCCTGTTCAATGATGAATGTGAGGGGATTCATCATGAGCCACATCTGAAATCTTTCCGGGAGCGCTGTGATGGGGTAGAAAACTGGCGCAAGAAAAAGAAGAATGGTTGTGAGAATGGTGATGAGTTGTCCGATGTCTCTCAGAAACACGCCGATGGATGCCAGGATCCATGCGAAGCCTATGGTGAGCAGTACAAGGGGAAAGAGTACGAGAGGGGTCAGGATGATGGTCCAGTGCAGATAGCCATTAAAAAGTATAAATGCCACAATGAGAACGCAAAGGCTTATAACAGCTTGGAATAAGGCGGTTATTAAAGAAACAATGGGAAGAATCTCAAGGGGAAAAACAACTTTTTTAACAAAATTTACATTGCCAAGGATGATGGCTGGGGCACGATTCAGTACTTCCGCAAAAAGTCCATGTACGATGAGACCTGTAAAGAGAACAACGGCAAACTGGGTTCTGCTCTCGTCCGTGGTGACTCCCCATCGGGCTTTAAAGACAACCGAAAAAACAAAAGTATAAACGGCCAGCATGAGTAGGGGGTTGATGAAGGACCAAGCCAGGCCGAGGAGGGAGCCTTTGTAACGGCTTGTAATTTCTCGCCAGCTCATTTGTAGAACAAGCCGGTGGTGACGGGAGGTGGATAGGATAAGCGCCCAGGGAGAAATGGGGGCGTTTGCATGCGGATTATGCATATGGGCCATTAAAAGCCTCTTCGTTTCTCTAGGAGATAGAATAGAATAAGGAAAGGGTTTTCCCTTTCCTTTTGGTTTGAAAAGGTTGTGATGGATACTCATGTGTTCAGAAAAAGATCTGCTGTATATAGAGGTACAGACGTGGCATCTTTTTCTGAGACCAGAGGTTGGCCTATGTCCGGAACCGGCCAGTGAATATCAAGCTCCGGGTCATTCCAGACGATGGCTCTTTCGCATTCTCTGGCATAATAGGCCGTTGTTTTATACAGAAAATGCGTATCCTGTTCAAGGGCCATGAAGCCATGGGCAAAGCCCTCAGGAATCCAGAGCATTTTTTTGTTTCGGGCGCTGAGTTCCATACCGACCCACTGGCCAAAGGTGGGAGCATTTTTCCTTATATCCACCGCAACATCAAAGGCGGCTCCCTGAACCACCCGGATCAGCTTTCCCTGGGCATGGGGAGGGAGCTGGTAGTGCAGTCCCCGGAGAACTCCTTTATGGGACAGGGAGTGGTTATCCTGAACAAAAGAACCGGGAACCGGCAGGCCCAGTTTTTTTAATTCCTGATGAAAACGATATTCGTTAAAGCTTTCCATGAACCAGCCCCGCTCATCCTCAAAAACAGCGGGTTCGATGATGACAATATCCGGGATACGCGCTGAAGTGAGTTTCATCAGGTTTTTTCCCGTAACAATTGCAGCAGATATTGCCCATAGCCTGTTTTTTGAAGGCGAGTGGCCTGTTCCGATAAGGCTTTTGCACTGAGCCAGCCTTTGTTGAAGGCGATTTCTTCCAGGCAGGCTACCTTGAGTCCCTGGCGTTGTTCGATGGTGTGAACGAACTGTCCTGCCTCCAGCAGGGACTCGTGGGTACCCGTATCCAGCCAGGCAAAGCCCCTTCCCAGAAGCTCCACGCAAAGGCTTTGATCTTCCATGTAGAAACGATTGATGTCAGTGATTTCCAGCTCCCCCCTGGCCGAAGGCCGGATGGATTTGGCCACATCCACGACGCGATTATCATAGAAATAAAGGCCTGTCACGGCATAACTGGATTTGGGCTGAAGGGGTTTTTCCTCAATGCTGATGGCTTTTCCATCCGTGTCAAAGGCCACCACGCCAAAGCGTTCCGGATCGGAAACATGGTAGCCGAAGATGGTGGCCCCTTCGCTGCGTTCTGAGGCGGCTTTAAGTTTTGCGGAAAAATGCTGGCCGTAAAAGATATTGTCCCCAAGGATAAGGCAGCAGGGATCCTTAGCGATAAACCTCTCACCAATGAGAAAGGCCTGGGCCAGACCATCGGGAGAGGGCTGTTCTGCATACTGGAGATCTAATCCGAAGCGGGAGCCGTCTCCCAGGAGTTTCTGGTATCCGGGAAGATCTTCCGGTGTTGAAATAACAAGGATTTCCCGTATATCCGCCAGCATGAGCACGGAGAGGGGGTAGTAGATCATGGGTTTGTCATAGATGGGCAGGAGCTGTTTGGAGACACCCAGGGTAATGGGATGCAGGCGGGTTCCGGAACCGCCTGCCAGAATGATGCCTTTACGTCTGTTCATAAGACTCCTGTTATGTCCTGGATCATACGGTGCACGCCGTCCTGCCAGGAAGGAAGGTGCAGGCCAAAGCGTGTTTCAAGTTTCTGGGTATTGAGTCTGGAGTTGAGGGGCCTTTGGGCCGGGGTGGGGTAGGCGCTTGTGGGAATGGGACGAATCTCTTTGACGGTGAGGACGTCACCGGCTTCCCTGGCCTTTTCCACGACAAAGGAGGCGTAGCGATGCCAGGAGGTGGTACCGGAAGGAGCGAGGTGGTACAGCCCGCTGAGGGTTTCATCCTTCAGGGCACTTCTCAGGCAATGGGCCGTTACATCGGCGATGAGATCCGCTCCTGCGGGGACTCCCACCTGATCCTCAATCACCTGGAGAACTTCTCTTTCCCGTGCAAGCCTCAGCATGGTTTTGGCAAAATTGCTGCCACGACGGGCATAGACCCAGCTTGTCCGGAAGATGAGGTGTCTGCACCCCGAGAGCCTGATGGCTTCATCCCCCTGGAGTTTGCTTTTTCCGTAATGATTTAAGGGCCCGGTGGGGGCTGTTTCCGTCCAGGGAAGATGACCGCTGCCGTCATACACATAATCGCTGGAGTAATGGATCAGCCAGCCGTTCAGACGGCGCATTTCTTCTGCCAGGATGGCGGGAGCCAGACCGTTGATCCGGGTTGCCGCCTCTTTTTCTTCTTCAGCCTTGTCCACAGCCGTCCAGGCGGCGGCGTTGACGGTAACATCGGGTTTCAGGGTGCGAAGGGTACGGCGAAGGCCTTCCTGATCCTGAAGATTGCCGCAAAGATCACCGCAGTCGTCCAGATCCAGAGCAACCAGGGATCCAAGGGGAGCCAGGGCCCGTTGCAGCTCCCAGCCCACCTGTCCGTTTTTTCCCAAAAGCAGAATTCTCATGGGGAGCTCCTTTACGGGGTATCCTGGATAAAGGGGGAGCTTGTCAGCTGGTACACTTCCTGAATATAGCGGATAAAGGCCTGGCAGAGGGGGGAAGGGGTGCGATCCTTGTGCCGGGTGAGGTAGAAATTCCGGCGAAGATCCGCGCCTTCCACCTTCAGGGCAAAGAGGCGGCCCGAGGCCAGCTCTTCTTCCACGGCCACAGGTGAGAGGATGGAGACCCCCAGGCCACTTTTGATGCCCTGAATGACGGCCTGGGTGTTGCCCATTTCTGCCACAATACGAAAATCATCAATGGAAAGCCCTAAGGTTTTCAGGTGACCTGCAAGGGCCTGGCGGGTACCGGAACCTCTTTCCCGCAGAATAAAAGGTTCTTTTTTGAGGCTTTCCATATCAATGCTTTCCCGGCCTGCCCAGGGGTGCTTCGGCGGTACGACCAGACACATCACATCTTCCAGCAGGCAGGTCTGTTCTGCCCTGCGATCCGTACTGAGGGCACCCACCACACCCAGTTCCAGACCACCGGAAAGGGTTTCTGCAAGAATCTGTTCGCTGTCCCCGATCTCCAGGGAAAGGGTGACATCCGGATAGCGTTCCGCAAAGCTGCCGATGAGTTTGGGGAGGATATAGGCCCCCGGAATGGTACTGCCGCCTACCACAAAGCGTCCCCGTATGGAGCCCTGGAATTCCGCCATGGCGGCCTCGGTTTCTTCCTTCAGTTGCAGCATGCGTCGGGCGTGTTGGTAGAGAAGACTTCCCGCACGGGTGGGGACGGCCTCCTTGCCGAGTCTGTCAATGAGCCTGCATCCGAAGTGGCTTTCCAGATCCCGGATATGGCTGCTGATGGTGGGCTGGGAGAGGTGCACGGCTTTTCCTGCTTTGGAAAAGCTTTTGCGCTCCACCACCTTGCAGAAGATATTGAGCTGCCATAAATCCATATGTTTATCCTGGCTGACGGATACGCCGCCCTATGGCGTCAGAAGGAGATACCGTTCTGTCCGCCCTGTGTGGTTATTTTTCAGGCCGGATCCATCCGGCGGTTTCCATTTTTTCCTTCAGACGCTGATGAACGAGGGGACTGACCATTCCGGAAATATCCCCACCAAAACGGGCAGCCTCCTTGATGATGGAAGAGCTGGTGAAAATCCAGCGAAGACCCGTAATGAGAAAAACGGTCTGGATGTCCCGGTTGAGGCGCCGGTTCATCATGGCCATCTGGAATTCGCTCTCAAAATCACCCATGGCCCGCATCCCCCGCACAATGGCCCTGGCTCCCCTTTTTTCCGCATAATCCACAAGAAGTCCGTCAAAGCTGTCCACTTCAATACGGTCTCTGTAATCCCCAAGGCTTTCCCGGATCAGCTCCTTTCTTTCTTCCACGGTGAACAGTCCGGTTTTATTGGGATTGTGGAGAATGGCCACGATAACGGTGTCAAAAAGACCAAGGGCCCTTTCGATGATATCCGTATGACCGTTGGTGAGGGGATCAAAGGAACCGGGATAGATTGCGATGTTTTTCATAGGCATTCCGTATGGTTGAAACGATTATGGCTGCGTATGACAGTGTGAATTTTTTATATGAAAATGTGTGATGTCTAGTGCATCTTCTGCATAAAATCAATGTTCCTCCGGTGAATTTTCTTCTGTGGGCTTCAGGAACGCCAGCCGTGTATATCCGTAGATCCGCAGATCCAGGAGGGTAAAGCCCTGTATGGTGGACAGGGGGTCGTCTTCCGTGTGTTCGCAGACAAGAAGGCTGGCGGCATGGACAAGGCCACTGCTCTGAAGATGGGAAAGGGCGATGGCCGTGAGGCCTTTGCCATAGGGGGGATCCATGAAGATCAGATCAAAGGGGGCCTCATCCCGAAGGCAGCGGAGGTTTTTACGGATATCCCAGCGAAGAATGCGGCTTTCTTTTTCGAGTCCCAGGGTTTTGATGTTGTCGTGCAGGGCCTTCAGGGCTTCGGGATGCTGATCAATGAAAACCGCCTGTGCCGCGCCCCGGCTTAAGGCTTCGATTCCCAGGGCACCGGTGCCGGCAAAAAGATCCAGAACCCTGATACCCTGCATACGCTCCCAGCCCAGGATGGAAAAGAGACTTTCCCGGAGCCGGTCGCTGCTGGGCCGGGTGTCCATGCCCCGGGGAGCCTTGAGACAGCGGCTTTTGAAACGACCCGCAATGACACGCATGGCTCAGCTTTCCATCAGGCTGAGGAAGGTTGGAGTGTCCAGCCCGCAGGAGAGGGCTGCTTTTTCCACCTCGTTTTCATGGATGACCAGCTGCTTGCGCAGGTACAGCTGGGAAAAGAGACGCATGGCCGTTTCGTAGTCCCGCACAGCCATGGGATCCGGCCGGGTACTCAGGCCAAAGCCGATGGCCTTGAGGGATACGGGGGTGATGCAGGCCGTTTCTTCTGTAATGGCCAGCCTTTCCATGAGGTTTTTCAGTTCCCGCACATTTCCGGGCCAGTCATGACGACTCAGCCACTCCAGGGCTTCGGGGCTGATTTTTTTGGGGCTGGTTTTGCTGCGTATGGCGGCCTCGTCAAGGAAGAGGGCCGAGAGATCCGGAATATCCTGGCTGCGTTCCCGCAAGGGGGGGACGGTGACGGTCAGTACGGCAAGCCTGTAGTAGAGGTCTTCCCTGAAGTTTCCGAGACGGACTTCCTGCATCAGATCCCGGTTGGTGGCCGCGATGATGCGTACATCCACCGGGATCTCCCGGCTGCCCCGGGTGCGGTGAAAGTGACCATCCTCCAGAAAACGAAGAAGGTGGCCCTGGGCGGCTAAAGGAAGATCCGCCACCTGATCCAGGAAGAGACTGCCCTTGTGGGCCATTTCCACACTGCCCTTGTGCATGGGCGAGACCCCGGCGTCCCTTTCCTGGCCAAAGAGTTCCACTTCCACATGATCCGGAGAAAAGGCGGCACAGTTGACACAGATCAGGGCTTCTTCGGAACGGTTGCTGAGCTGGTGCAGACTGCGGGCCACCAGTTCCTTGCCCGTACCGTTTTCTCCAAGAATCAGTGCCGGGACGCCACTGGCCGCGGCCTGAAAAATCTGAAGGCGCAGCTGCTGTACGGCGGGAGAATGGCCTGTGATGGCATGACGATCCAGATTTTTTTTCTTGAGAAAACGGTTTTCCTCTTCCAGTCTCCGGAAGTGCAGGGCGTTGTGGATGGTGATCAGAACCTTGTCAATGGAAAGGGGCTTTTCGATGAAGTCGAAGGCACCGCATTTGGTGGCGGTAACCGCGGTATCAATGGTGCCGTGGCCTGTAATCATGATGACGGGCAGATGGGCTTCCATGCGCCGGATTTCCTTGAGGGTGTCGATGCCGTCCATGCCCGGCATCCAGATGTCCAGCAGTACCAGATCCGGAAGGTCTTCCTCGATTTTTTTCAGGGCTTCAAAACCATTGGATGCGGTACGGATGTCAAAACCCTCATCCTGAAGCAGACCGCTCAGGGCCTGAAGGATGCCGGGTTCATCATCAACAATGAGCAGGGTTGGAAACATGGGGCGCTTCTCCTTGGGACACCGGGTAAACATCTTAGACTGGGGCCTCATACCACAGGAGAGGGGGACAGGTAAATCCCGAAACGATGTGATCCTGGCCTGATACCGGACAGGGGAAGGGTCAGGCCGTTTTATTCTGGAGCAGGGGGTAGTCAATGCGGAAGCAGGCTCCCGAGGGCTGGTTGTCGAGAACCACAATGCTGGCCTGGTGTTCGGCAACAATGGAATTGACAATGGCAAGCCCCAATCCCGTGCCGCTGCTTTTGGTGGAGTAATAGGGTTCAAAGAGGCGGATTTTTTCTTCAGGCCCGATGCCGGGCCCTGTGTCCCTTACCTCAAGACGGAGAACCCGGCTGTCTTCGGGGTGCAGGAGAAAAATTTCAATGCAGCCCTTTTCCGTGATGGCAGATGCGGCATTGTCCAGGAGATTCAGGATGAGTTGGCGGCTCTGCTGGGGATCAAGGAGAATTTCGGGAAGTTTTTCTGCCATGTGCAGATGAAAGGTGATGTCCGGGTGCATCTCACGGAAGGAGGCAACCGAGTCTGCCACAATGGGATCCAGGCGTCCGGCTTGCAGGCGTGCGGCAGGGAAGCGGGCATATTTGGCAAACTCATTGACGAGGTTGCGTATCACTTCCACATGATCCACGATGATGCGGGTGCATTCATCGAAAATGGGGTCTTGCAGCATGTCCCTGTACCTTCTGCGCAGTCTCTGGGCGGAGAGGGAAAGGGGGGTCAGGGGATTTTTCACTTCATGGGCAATGCGCCGGGCCACCTCCCGCCATGCGGCCATGCGCTGGGCCCTTTCCAGTTCCGTCACATCATCAAACACCATGACCGTGCCCATGCGTTTGCCCCTGTCGTCCATGAGGGGGGAAAAGTGGGTGAGAAAGTTTCTGGGCTGACCGGATACGGTGAGGCTCAAAGGGATTTCCACATCCGTCTGGGCATCTTGCAGTCTTTGTTCCAGGGTTTCGGCCAGAGTACGGTAATTTTCAGGAATGGCCCGTTTATACGGACGTTTAATGAGATTTTCTGCGGAAAGATGCAGCATTTTTTCCGCAGAAGGATTGATGGTGGTGACCACCCCTGCCGAGTTAAAGGAAATCACCCCTGCGGAGACATGTTTCAGAATGGTTTCGATATAGCGCCGTCTTTCTTCAATTTCACTGTTCTGCTGGCGGAGCATCCTTGCGGAAAGGGACAGCTGCTCCTGTCCCATATGCAGATCCCGCGTCATGCGGTTGAAGGATTCCACCAGAATACCGATTTCATCATCCCCTGCCGGAGCGATCTGGAACTGCAGGTCTCCCTCCGTGATGCGGCGGGTGGCTTCTGCGAGATCCATGATGGGGGTGGTGATGGTACGTGCCAGATAAAAGGCGAACCAGATGGCACAGAACAGTACAAGGAGGGCCACAATGGTCAGAGCCAGGTAATAGATCTGCTGCACGGGCTGCTTGAGCAGTTTGACCTGTTTGTATTCACTGCTGCCCTGGGTGATGGCGCTGAGGTTGTGGATCAGGGCGGTGGGGATGCGTCTTCCCATCACCAGATACCCCCGGATGGCTTTTCCGGAGGCGTTGTAGGGAATGGTGCTGATGGTACGGATCAGTTCTCCGGTAAGAATGATATCCGTGATATCCCGCGTGGCGTCTTCACCTCCAGGGGTAAGCAGTTCTGACGGCGGCAGGGGGGACAGACCTGCGTCCAGATCCCCGGCCTTATGGGAAAACCAGATGTCCCCTTCGGGGCCATGGATATCCAGCGTATCCAGCGGCAGGCTTTCCAGCCGTTTTCCCGCATAGATGCGGATTCGGCTCTGGGCTGAGGGATCCATCAGGTGGCGCTGGTCGATTTCATTTGCCGTCTGGCGGAGGAAAAAGCGGGTGTCTTCCGTGGTCTGGGTATACAGTTGACGTCCTACGGAAATGGCATTTTCCAGGGCCTGTTCCACAGGAACATTGAACCAGAAGGCGATGCTGGTGGAAATGAAGTTGATGGAAAAAATAAAAAGGATGGTTGTGGGCAGCAGGGTGAGGGTGACAAAGGCAATGAGCAGACGGGTGCGGAGTTTGGTGCCGGGGGCTCTCTGCCTGCGGTCAAAATAGAGTTTGGTGAGGTTGCGGAAAACGAGAAAGATCAGCAGCAGCAGCAGGAGCAGGTTGATGTTGATAATGGCAAACATCAGAATGGTGTGGGAAAGGGGAAAGTCTGCCCCGAAATCCAGAAAGCGGGTTTCCGCAAAGGTCAGCAGGGCCACCAGGGGAGCGATGGCAAGGATGATGACCAGTTCCCGTTTGCGTCGTTTTCTTTCCTCAGTGTGGGCCTGCGGGGTGGGCATGGGCAGATCTCCCGGGATCAGAAGATAAAGTCGATACTGTACCAGTCCGTTTCAAAATCCCAGAAAGCAAGGAAAAAAAGAATATGGTGCAGATAGAGGGGCAGGGTCAGCTCACCGAGCTTGGCCTTGGCCCGGAGGCGGTATTCCTTTCCCTTTTCCATGACCACATGGTCGGCGATGGAAAGGTTGGAGAGGGTGCACATCTGTTTCTGGGCATCCTGAAAATCGGTGGAGATATGGGGGGTAAAGCCCTCC
Organism: Desulfobotulus sapovorans DSM 2055; assembly: GCF_059569355.1. NCBI lineage: Bacteria > Pseudomonadati > Thermodesulfobacteriota > Desulfobacteria > Desulfobacterales > Desulfobacteraceae > Desulfobotulus > Desulfobotulus sapovorans. The sequence goes on from NZ_JCANVJ010000003.1 coordinate 16,526, forward strand.
CAGGAGCGTGTCACCGTATAGTTTTCCCGTATGGCGTTGTAGCGGATGGTGTGGGTGACGGTGATATCCGAAAGGGTCTTGGCGGGGCGGAAACTCCGGGGGGCTTCCAGAACGAGAAAGTAGGAGAAGGTGACCGGTACCCCGCTTTTGACGGCGGCCTCAATTTCAGGAGTGAAGGCGCCTTCTGTCCGCAGATGCACCGTCATGGAATCATTCTGGGAGGACAGGATGAGATTGCTGATGACGGCGCCTTCGGCGCGGATGGCCGTTGGCCAGAAAAGGGAGGAAAAAAGAAGAAATAGGCATACCGCCAGGACAGCCCTATGGGCGGTACCTCCTGAAAAACGTCTGGATGGAGCCATGGCGGGGGGGACGGTCATGGAGGGGTTCCTGCTTTTTCCGGAATCAGTCCTGGGAGCGGGGGGCAATGAGGGAGCGCAGCCAGCCGAAAACGGTGTTGCCGCGTAAAAGATCCCTGTCCAGAAGATCAAACTGTCGGCCGATTTCCTTTGGGTCGGAGAGCCAGTCCCCCCGCGTGATGAGGGTGCGGTCTGGATCGAGGCTTCGCAGTACCTTGGCGGGATTGCCTGCGGCGATGCAGTTCTCAGGGATATCCTTTGTCACCACACTGCCTGCACCAATAATGCTGTTTTTGCCGATGGTCACTCCCTTGCAGACGATGGTACTGTCCCCCAGCCAGACGTTTTCTCCGATGATGACGGGTCGGGTAATGCCGATGGGCATGGAACGGTCATAGATGTCATGCCAGTCTGCATCCGTGATATAGACCCCGTTCGCCAGCATGGTGTTGGCACCGATCACGATTTTTTCGGCGGCGCTGATGCGGCTTCCGGGACAGATCAGGCAGTAGTCGCCAATTTCAATGCCGTGGATATCCTTTTTGTCATTCCACACGCAGAGGCGGACACGGGCGTCCGGGCTGGCGATGAGGGTGGTGTAGCTTCCCACCCGTACCGGGCCGCCAAAGACTTCCACATACCAGGGTTTGATGGCATGGATGCCACGGCCTAAGGACTCAAATTCCGGTTTGAGAAATTTTTTTAAGTAAAATTTCTGGAAACCGATGTAGGCTTTTTTAATAAAATAGGGGCGGTGATCCTTACGCAAGGGAAACCTCGTTATGTTTAAAAACCATCCACAACAACGCCATAGGGATTCTGGGCCCAGAAAGCATGGTCAAAGAGATCGCCCGCAGGGGTGATGCCATACAGTGCGTCGGCGGCCATGAGTACCACGGCATTGGTCCAGGTGAGTTTGTCCTCGGGCCAGATCACCATGTCCGGAAAGGTGAAGCCGCACCAGAAGGAGCCGTCTTCATAGCGACGATCCAGAATCCAGTTGAAGACGATGCGGGCCTGGGAGGGATTGCCCATGGCGGCCAGGGCGAGTACCAGCTCCGAGGTTTCCGCCATGGTTACCCAGGGGTTGTCCGATACGCAGCGTACTCCCAGGCCTTCCACCATGAATTTTTTCCAATATTTTTCCATGCGGCGCTGGGCTTCCGTTCCGGAGAGGGCACCGCAGAGTACGGGATAGAACCAGTCCATGGAGTAGCGGGATTTGGAGACATTGAAGACATGCCGTCTGTGGCGTATGGCATGTCCCAGTTTTGAGAGGGCCGCCTGCCAGAGAGGGCGTTTTTTTTCCAGAATGGCCGCAAGGGCACAGGCACACTTGAGGCTCATGAAAATGGCGCTGGAGCCGGTGAGCAGGCACATGGGGTCGGTCTTGCCTTCAGGGCTTTTGGCCCACCAGATTTCTCCGTCCGGAGACTGCATTTCCAGGATGAAATTCATGGCCCTTTCCAGCATGGGCCAGGAAGCGGCAAGAAATTCCCTGTCCTGGTGGAGTCGCCAGTCGTGGAAAAGACCAACGGCAATGTAGGCGGTCATGTTGGTATCCTGGGTGCGATCATCGGGGATACCATTTTTATAGGAGGCGTACCAGGCTCCGTTTTCAAGCTGCTGGGCCGCAAGCCAGGCAAAGCCTTTCCGGGCTGCATGGTGATGCCCTGCAATGGCAAGCCCCATGATGGATTCCACCATGTCCCAGGGATCGGTTTTTTCTCCCCCGCACCAGGGAATTTCTCCGGAATCCCGCTGGGTCTTCAGGATGCTTTCCCCCACAGCCCGGATATCCAGGGAAAGGGGCAGCGTGTCCTTTGCCGTTTTAACTTCCATATCCGAATCCTTTGCACATCGCCGGAAAAGGGTGATCGAAAAACATGACTGGGACGCATGGGCTTCCACGATAAAAACAGAGTTGACCCATAACAAAAAAAAGGAAGTGCTGCAATGAATTAAGGCTGCGGTCTCGGGCTGGAAGGATTCATTGTTGCGTTGACTTTTCCGTCGGCCTGCACTAATCAATACATCTTGATGTATGAATCTTTTGACCCTCGGGAGGTTTCATGGAAATCCATCAGGCAGTCGCTGCCATGCAGGCCCGGGCCCTGGAATGGAAAAAAGAAGGCCGCAGCATCGGTTTTGTGCCCACCATGGGCTTTCTCCATGAGGGCCATCTGTCCCTCATGGACATTGCGGCCCGCAATGCAGATCGGGTGGTGGTCAGTATCTTTGTCAATCCCACCCAGTTTGGTCCGACGGAAGATCTGGCGGCCTATCCCAGGAATCTGGAAAGGGATCTGGCCCTCTGCCGGGAAAAGGGTGTGGCCGCTGTGTTCACGCCGGAGCCGGAGGACATGTACGGCCCGGACTACCAGAGCTATGTGACCCTGGAAAAGCTTCCTCACCATCTCTGCGGACTTTCCCGGCCCGTGCATTTCCGGGGGGTGGCAACCGTGGTGAGCAAACTGTTCAATATGGTGCTGCCTGATGTGGCGGTTTTTGGGGAAAAGGATTTTCAGCAGCTTGCCGTGATCCGGAGGCTGGTCAAGGATCTCAATTTCCCCGTCCGGATTCTTGGCGGGCCCATTGTGCGGGAGTCCGACGGTCTGGCCATGAGTTCCCGGAACACCTACCTGTCTCCCGAAGAACGGGCTTCGGGCTTAAGCCTTTCTCTGGCCCTCAGGGATGCGGCAGAACGGGTGGCCGGGGGGGAACGCTCTGCGGAGTGTCTTCGCAGGGAAGCGGAAAAAATTATTCTTTCCCATCCGTTTACGGAAATTGATTATATCGCCCTCTGCAATCCGGAGACCCTGGAAGGCGTGGAAACGATAGACGCTCCTGCCCTCATGGCCCTGGCGGTGAAGGTGGGCAAAACCCGACTGATCGATAATCAGGTGCTGCGGCCAGGAGTCTGAGCCCGGCACCGACAGTAAAGGAGTTTTTCATGAGCAAGGAACGCATGCTGTTTACCTCTGAATCCGTTACCGAGGGACATCCCGACAAGGTGGCGGATGCCATTTCAGATTCCATCCTTGATGCCATCATGGCCCAGGACATCCGCTGCCGCGTGGCCTGTGAAACCCTGGTGACCACGGGGATGGCCATTATTGCCGGTGAAATCACCACCTCCTGCTATGTGGACATGCCCCAGATCGTCCGCAACACCATTCGGGAAATTGGCTACAACTCCTCGGATATGGGGTTTGACTGGCAGACCTGTGCGGTCATGACCAGTATTGACCAGCAGTCCCCGGACATTGCCCAGGGTGTGGACCGTGCAAGCGAAGAGGAGCAGGGCGCAGGAGATCAGGGTCTCATGTTCGGTTTTGCCTGTAACGATACCCCGGAGCTGATGCCTGCCCCCATCATGATAGCCCATCAGCTTACCCGTCGTCTGGCTACGGTGCGCAAAGCCGGGACTCTGGATTTTCTGCGGCCTGACGGCAAGGCCCAGGTGACGGTGGAGTATGAGGGCTGCCGTCCCGTCCGTGTGGACGCCGTGGTGGTCTCCACCCAGCATACGCCGGATGTGGCTTATGCCACCCTGAAGGAAGCCGTGATGGAGGAAGTGATCCGCTCCGTGATTCCTGCAGACATGCTGGACGCCAAAACCAAGTACTTCATCAATCCCACAGGTAAGTTTGTGGTTGGCGGTCCCATGGGGGACTGCGGGCTCACGGGGCGTAAGATCATTGTGGATACCTACGGCGGTCAGGGCAGCCACGGTGGCGGATGTTTTTCCGGAAAAGATCCTTCCAAGGTGGATCGCAGTGCCTCCTACATGGGGCGCTACATTGCCAAGAATATTGTGGCCGCCGGTCTTGCGGACAAGTGTGAAATCCAGGTGGCCTATGCCATCGGTGTGGCGGAGCCGGTTTCTGTTCTGGTGAATACCTTTGGCACAGGAAAGCTCAGCGAAACCCGTCTGGGTGAGGTGGTACGCTCCGTGTTCAACCTGCGGCCTGCGGGTATCATCCGCCAGCTCAACCTGCTTCAGCCCATCTATCGTCAGACCGCGGCTTACGGACATTTTGGCCGTAATGAAAGACCGGGCTTTACCTGGGAAGAAACCAATATGGTGGATGCCCTGAAGGCGGCGGCAGGTATCTGATTTTTACGGAAGCGGATTGGTGACGGATGTAAAAAAGGGCGATCTTTCGGGATCGCCCTTTTTGCTGAGTCAGGGTAGATTTTTTTACGCCCTCAAATTCCCAGATAGGCCCTTTTCACATCTTCATTGATCAAAAGGTTTGCCGCCGTATCGGAGAGGGTGATTTCTCCGTTTTCCATCACATAGCCCCTGTGGGCCGTTTTCAGGGCCAGGTTGGCATTCTGTTCAATGAGGAAGATGGTGGTACCATCCCGGTTGATCTGTTCAATGATTTCAAAAATCTGTCTGATGATCAGGGGGGCAAGGCCAAGGGAGGGTTCATCAAGGAGGAGGAGTCTGGGCTTGCCCATGAGGGCACGGGAGATGGCCAGCATCTGCTGTTCTCCGCCGGAGAGGGTACCGCCGGCCTGTTTGCGCCGCTGGGCCAGAATGGGAAAGAGGGAAAAGATATAGTCGAGATCCGTCCGGATCCCCTTTTTGTCCTTTCGGAGAAAGGCTCCCATTTCCAGATTTTCCATGACGGAAAGCAGGGGAAAGATATGGCGGCCTTCGGGGACGTGGCAGAGTCCCATGGCCACAATTTTTTCCGGAGCCTTTCTGTGGATGTCCTGGCCCAGAAACCGGATACTGCCGTTTCTTGGGGGCGTGATGGCGGAAATGGATTTCAGTGTGGTGGTTTTACCTGCTCCGTTGGCACCGATGAGGGCCACGATTTCCCCTTCGGAAATTTCTATGGAGATATTTTTAAGGGCGCGGATATTGCCATAATAGGTATTGATGGATTCAAGCGTCAGCATCGGCTTCCTCCCCGAGATAGGCCTTGATGACAAGGGCGTTGTTCTTGATCTCCATGGGTGTGCCCTGGGCAATCTTGGAGCCGTAATCCATGACAAAAATACGTTCGGAGATGTTCATGACCAGCTTCATGTCATGCTCAATGAGCAGAATACTGATGCCGTCCTCATCCCGGATTTTCCGGATAAGCCGGTCAAGATCCAGGGTTTCGGAAGGGTTCATGCCTGCTGCGGGTTCATCAAGGAGGAGCAGAAAGGGATCCGTGGCCATGGCCCGTGCAATCTCAAGGCGTCGCTGGGCACCATAGGAAAGGTTTTTGGCCAGCTCGTTGACCTCTGCGGCAAGCCCCACCTTTTCGAGAAGGCCATAGCAGTGCCGGGCCGTTTCCCTTTCTTCCCGCCGTACGGAAGGCGGGCGGAAGACAGCCCCCAGCACACCGGCCCGTGTACGGACATGGCGGCCGATCATGACATTTTCCAGGGCGGTCATATTGGGGAAGAGACGGATGTTCTGAAAGGTGCGGGCCAGCCCCTTTTCCGTGACCCTGTTGGCCTTCATGCCGTTGATGCGCACGGGAGACTTGCCTGGAGGTGTGATGAGGATGTCCCCGTGTGTGGGGGTATAAATACCGGTGATACAGTTGAAAAAGGTGGTTTTACCGGCTCCGTTGGGGCCGATGAGGGCCACGATTTCACCCTGGCGGATTTCCAGGCTGACCCGGTTCAGGGCCCGCAGGCCACCAAAATCCATGGTGAGGGACTGGACGTTTAAGATGGGTTCCATGGTTCAGGCCACCCCTTTGTCTTTTTGAAATTGATAGGCTTTGCGTTTGCTCTGGATGAGTCCCTGGGGCCGGAAAACCATCATGAGGATCATGGCGGTGCCGAAGATCAGCATGCGGTAGTTTCCCACCTCCCGGAGGTATTCGGGGAGGAGGATCATGACAAGCCCTCCCAGCACCACGCCGAGGATGGATCCCATCCCCCCCAGCACCACAATGGAAAGAATGATGACAGATTCCATGAAGGTGAAGCTTTTGGGATTGATGTAGGTGTTGTATCCCGCAAAGATCACGCCCACCATACCCGCCCACAGGGCTCCCAGGGCAAAGGCGGAGAGTTTGACGCCTGTCTTGTCGATGCCCATGGCCTGGCAGGCAATCTCATCTTCCCGCAGGGCCACCCAGGCCCTGCCCAGCCGGGAATTCTGGAGGCGGTTGATGACAAAGATGGTGAGAATGACAGCGGCAATCATGATGTAATAGATGTAGAGAATGGATTCGCCGAGACTGAGGGAGATACCGAAAAATTCCGGTCGTGGAATGCCCCGGATACCCGTGGGGCCGCCGGAGAATTTTCCCCAGTTTTCGAGGACAATGCGGGTGATTTCTCCGAAGCCCAGGGTGACAATGGCCAGATAATCTCCCCGGAGCCGCAGCACAGGCAGGGCCAGCAGGATGCCGAAAAGGGCGGCAAGACCTGCACCAACGGGCAGGCAGATCCAGAATCCCAGATCGAAATGCTTGTTGAGAAGGGCGTAGCTGTAAGCCCCTACGGCAAAAAAGGCGACGTAGCCCAGGTTGAGAAGTCCTGCCTGCCCCACTACGATGTTGAGGCCGAGACCCAGCACCACATAGATGAGGGCCAGGGTCATGATGCTGATCTGATAGGGATTCACCAGGTGTGGAAAGAGGAGGGCGATACCCAGTACCAAGCCGAGGGCCGGGAGAACCAGTCTGGGGTTTTCCGAAAGCTGTTGTATCAGGCCCGCCTTTTCTTCTTCCAGGCCCTGGGCCTTTTGCTGCAATCCCCTTTCCTTGCGGCGAAGCAGTTCCCGCCAGACAAAGGAGCCGAAAAAGACGGCAAGCCCCAGATAGAGCATGTTTTCCCAGCGCCACAGAATGCTTCTTTCCAGAGGATTCACCCGGATAACCAGGATGGGAAAGGTCAGAAACATAAACCACAGGGCGGCGATGACAGATTTTCTGAATTCCTGGAGCGTGAACATAAAAAAACCTCTTCTGGAAAGTCATACTTTCTGGGTGTTGTTTTTGCCAAGAATACCTGCGGGACGGAAGATCAGAATGAGTACCAGAAGGGCGAAGGCAAAGACATCCTCATATTCCGAGGAGATATAGCCCGTGGCAAAGCTTTCTGTCCATCCCAGGATGAGGCCGCCCAGTACGGCTCCCGGAATGGAGCCGATACCTCCCAGAACGGCGGCGGTAAAGGCTTTGAGTCCCGCAATGAACCCCACAAAATAATTGATCTGTCCGATGTAGGAGGCAATGAGAACCCCGCCCACGGCGGCGAGGGAAGAGCCGATGACAAAGGTGCTGGAAATCACCCGATCCACATTGACTCCCACAAGAAGGGCCATCTCCCTGTCCTGGGCTGTGGCACGCATGGCTTTTCCTGTGCGGGTGTACTGGATGAGCAGGGTGAGCAGGATCATGACCACAGCGGTGGTGGCCAGAATGATAAACTTGGGGGTGTTGATGATGTGGGCCCAGGGGGCCAGCCACTGAAATTCCGGAATCAGGGAGGGAAAGCGCAGAAAATCTGAGGTTTGGGCCAGCATGACATAATTCTGGAGAAAGATGGACATACCGATGGCACTGATCAGGGGGGAGAGGCGCTGGGCGTTTCTTAAGGGTTTGTAAGCCACCTTTTCAATGGTGAAGCCGTAGGCAGAAGCCCAGATGACGGCGGCAAGGCCTGCCAGAAGCAGAACTGTCAGGGGGGGGAAGCCCAGCACGGTGAGGGCTGTGGCTGCAATAAGGGCTGTGAAGGCCCCTATCATGTATATTTCCCCATGGGCAAAGTTGATGAGGCCGATGATGCCGTAGACCATGGTATAGCCCAGGGCGATGAGGGCATAGATGCTGCCCCGTGTGAGTCCGCTGAGGAAGTACTCAAGAAATTGTTCCATGGGAGTGGATTTCCAGGATTTTGGGTAAACATCAGAAACTGTCCGCTGCGACGGTACTCTGATCGGGTGGAAAGACGCTTTACCGGTTCATATTGCCGGGCGTCCTGACGAAGCCGGGAAAGGGGAAAAGGCTTTTTTTCCCTTTCCGGGATCCGTCTTCCATGGCCCGTGTTTGGTCAGACCATTCAAGGCGGAAAATGCCTTACCCTATTTCAGGGGCGGACACAAGGCCCGCCCCATGGAGGGTACTCTTTTTTTTGACAATGTATCAGGTGGTTGCAGGAAATTTTTTAACGGTGGCCGTTATTTCAGTTCAACATACTGACCGTTTTGAACCTGGTACATGGAAAAACCAACACCAATGGCATCTCCACGGGCGTCAAAGCTGATTTTTCCGAGGGGGGTATCAATATATTCGGTTCTGAGGGCATTCATGATGGCCGGTGCTTCGGTGGAACCGGCCTTTTCGATGGCGTTCATCAGGGCGAGGGTTGCCGCATAGGCATTGAGGAAGAAGGCTCCCGGTTCCTCTCCATAGGCGGCACGGTGTTCTTCCTGTGCGGCAATGGCCATGGGATTTTTGGATACATCCACAGGGCCTGTGGCATAGACGCCTTCGGCAAATTCACCCGCAACACGGATGAAGGTATCGTCTTTCACGCCGTCTGCGGAGATGAAGAGGGTTTTCATGTCATTGTTGCGCATCTGCATGACCAGTTTGGAGGCTTCGGGGTGATAGCCGCCGAAGATAACGGCGTCTGCGTTGCTCTGACGGATTTTCTGTACCACAGCGGTGTAATCCACGGCACCGGCCGTGATGCCTTCATAAAGAAGCACTTCCGCCTCTCCGGATTCTTCTATGAATTTTTTGGCAAATTCCGCCAGTCCCCGGCCATAATCGCCTCTGTCGTGGAGTACCACCACCCTTTTGACCTTAAGGGTTTTCAGGACAAAATCCACCTGAAGTCTGGCCTGGGCATCATCCGGGGCAATGGTGCGGAAAAAGACGGGATAATCCCCACTCTGGGTGATTTCGGGGTTGGTGGCGGAGGGAGATACGCAGACAATGTTGGTGTCCTTGTAAATTCCCAGGGCGGAGATGGTTGCACCGGAACAGATATGGCCGATCACGGCTTTTACGCCCTCTGTGGCCAGTTTGGTGGCGGTGTTGGTGGCAACCTCGGGTTTGCAGACGTCATCTTCTGCCACAAGAACGACCTGTTTTCCCAGGAGACCGCCTTCAGCATTGATTTTTTTGACAACCAGTTCTGCAGCCCGCTTGCTGGGAATACCATAGGAGGCCAGGTCTCCGGACAGGGCACCGCCATAACCGATCTTGATGGTTTCTTCTGCCTGTTTTTTACCGCAGGAAATCAGGGCGCTGGTGGATAAAAGGACAAGGCTTGTGATAAGAAAGAGCCGAACCGATGTTTTAACCAATAATTTCATGTGATGCTTTCCTTCTACTGGGGTTAAGAAAAAGAAAAACCGATAAAGGATATAAATAGTTAAGCAGGGGAAGGGCGTCAAGTGAGAAAGATTTTTTTTGTAAAAGCGGGCAGGGGAAAATCCTTTACGGAGCTGGGGGAAGTCGTTATGCTGCAAAAGCAAATAAAGTCTGGGAAAAGGGAGAGAAACCATGGCTAGAACCGTGGCGCTGGTGGTGAAGGACGATGGCCAGGCCCAGAAAACTGCCGATGCTTTCAGCGTGTGGCTGGGACATCGGGGGGTGCAGGTTCTGAGAAAAACGGTGGTTGCGGAAAATCCCATGTCGTGTTGCGATGCACCCGCTGGGGTGGATCTGGTTTTTGTTCTGGGGGGGGATGGCACCTTTCTTTCCGCAGCACGCTGGATTGGGGACTTTGAAATTCCCCTGCTGGGGGTGAAGTTCGGTGAAGTGGGGTTTCTGGCCGAGGTGCTGGAAGACCGCCTGTACGAAATTGCCGATGCTGTTTTGGAAGGTCGCTATACCGCCGAAGAACGGATGCGTCTCCGGGTCACCCTGAGCCGGGGCGGGGAGGTTCGGGTGGAAGAAAGGGTGTTGAATGACGTGGTGATCTCCAAAAGTGCCCTGGCCCGTCTGGCAAGGGTACGTACGGAAATTGATGGGCGCTATCTCACCACCTACACGGGAGATGGACTGATCATTGCCACTCCAACGGGCTCCACGGCGTATTCCATGGCCGCAGGGGGACCTGTGGTGCATCCAGCCATTGATGCCATCCTGCTGACGCCCATCTGTCCCTTTACCCTGACCAACCGTCCCCTGATTCTTCCCGACGGGGTTCAGGTGACCGTGCGCCTTGATCCCCGGTCTTCCGGGGATATCATGATGACCTGTGACGGTCAGTCCGGTCATGCCCTTCAGCATGGGGACACCCTTTCCGTGTTGCGGGCAGCAAGCCCTGTCCGCATGATCACCCTCCCGGATCAGCGCTATTTCGATGTTTTGAAAACCAAGCTCCGCTGGAGTGGAGAAAGAATTTAACATTTTTCTGATGGATACATGCGAGGTGACTATGTTGTCGGATCTTTCCAGGATTGTAGAGCGGCTCCCCCTTGGGGGAAGCGGCCTTGAGTATGTGGATTATGTGGTGGATACGGTTCAGCGTCAGCTCCTTTACCTGGATACTCTCCGGCAGCATGGCAATGATTTTTTTCAGTACCTTGCAGAAGGTCAGCCCCCTGTCCTGTTCTTTCCTTATGACATTATCATGGATGGCCGTACCTTTGACCGGCCTGTCAATTATGCTCTGGTGCGAATCCGGGACAGACGGCGCAGGGGAGAGCGGAAGAAAAAAGAAAAGGAAAAGGCCGCCTTTGGCCATGATCGCAGGCCGGTGGTGGTGATTGACCCGAGATCGGGGAATGCGCCGGGTATCGGTGGTTCCAAACGGGCATCGGAAATCGGTATGGCCCTTGAAAAAGAGCATCCGGTTTATTTTATTCTTTTTTTCCCGGAACCTGTACCGGGACAGACCCTGGAAGATGTGAAAAATGCGGAGATTCTTTTTATTGAGGAGGTGGCCCGCAGGCATCCGGACAGTGGAAAGCCCAGTATCATCGGTAACAGTCAGGCGGGATGGGCGGTTGCCCTGCTGAGTGCAGACCGTCCCAGCCTTGCCGGCCCTCTGGTTCTGAACGGATCCCCCATTTCTTACTGGGCCGGAGTCCGGGGACGTCATGTGGTGCGGTACAAGGCCGGACTGATTGGCGGTGTCTGGACCGTGCAGCTGGCCAGTGACCTTGGGGCCGGATATTTTGACGGTGCCAACCTGGCCTCAGGTCATGAGGCTTTGGATATGGCAGAAGCCTATTGCCGCAGTCCCTACCATCTTTATAGCCATGTGGACACGGAATCGGACAGGTTCCGGGATTTTTCCCGCTGGTGGAGCAGTTATTACCTGATGACCGCCGAAGAAATCCGTTTTATGATCCAGCATCTCTTTATCGAGAATCAGCTGGAACTGGGGGAGGTGAGCTTTCAGGAGGGGAAGCGCATCGACCTGAGGGATCTGGAGGATCCCATTGTGCTTTTTTCCTCGGATGGTGACAACGTGACGCCCCCCCAGCAGGCCCTGAACTGGATTCTCAAGGTGTGGGGAAGTCTCGAGGAAGTGAAGCGGCAGCAGCAGGTAATCATTTATATGGTGCATGAAAATGTCGGGCATATCGGTCTTTTTGTCTCTGACAGGGTGGCTGAGAAGGAGCATGCGGAAATCATCGGAAGTATTGATATGGTGGATTATCTGGCTCCTGGGCTTTATCAGATGATCATTGAAAAAAGCGACCCCCGTTATTCGGACAAGGCCTATCGGGTGCGTTTTGAGTCCCGTACCTTTGCGGACATAGAGGTTCTGGATGACGGTGTGGAAGATGAGCTGGATTTTTATCCTGTGGCGGAAATTTCAAGGATCAATGATCTCTGCTACCGCAGTTTTTTTCAGCCCTGGATTCGGAGCATGGCCACTCCCCAGTCCGCAGCCTTCATGCGCATGCAGCATCCCCAGCGGTTGTTGCGTATGGTGGTTGCCGATATCAATCCCATGATGCTGCCCATCAAGCTTGCCGCACGCATGAGCCGGCGTCATCGTGTTCCTGCACCGCCGGACAATGCCTTCCGGCAGATGGAGAGCAGCATGGTGGAGCTGATGGCCGCCTTTATGGATATGGGCAGCAGCCTTCGGGATGCCGCAGAGGAACAGCTTTTTACCCTGATTTACAGCAATCCTCTGGTACGTATGCTCTCCACGTCCCAGATGCCACCTCCGCGTTCCGCCGAAGAGGTTCGGCCCCATGATGCGGCCTGGCGTTCCGCAGAAGAGGGCTTCTGGCAGGACAAGCTGACCTATGGGGGCTTTGCCGAAGCCCTGGTACGGGTGCTGGTGGCTGTGGCCGGTGCAGACGGGGTTGTGCATCAGGAGGAAATCACCGTACTGCTGGAGCTGATCCGCCGTCATCCTAAAACCGGTAATCTGCCGGATGCCCGTATCCGGGAGCTGGTGCGGGAACAGTCCCGGATTCTTGAGTTGAATCCAGCGGGGGCCATGGAAGCCCTGCCCATTCTGCTGGAGGATCCCGGAGATCGTCTCAGCGTGGTGGAGATGGCCCAGTGTCTGGCCCTTTCCGACCTGGTGATGGATCCTCTGGAGGAAAAGCTGCTGATTCGCATCATGGAAATTCTGGAAGTATAGAGGTGTTTTTTCTCCCTGAAGACAGTGTACAGAAAGCAGGTACAGGGGAGGGGGACGGTTTCATGCGGAAGCGGAAGGCCTGGAGGGAAGGGTTTCCAGTGCTTTTCGCAGATGCCGACAGAAAATGTCCACAATTTTTGGCCGCAGCCCAATCCCCTGGGGGTGTATGGCAGGTGCAATCCCTTCTTCAAGGAAGGCACTGTACCAGGAATTTTTTTCTCCCATCAGATCCTTTTCAAAATGCTGTCCTGTCACCAGAGTAAAGGGAAGGATGGCTGCTCTGGAAAATCCGGCGGCCCGGATTTTTTTTGCGGTTTTTATCCTGTCCGGTTGTCCCTCAATCATGCCATAGAAAGCCCTTTCCCCCCAGGTTTCCATAAAAAGTTTTCCCAGAAGATGAAAAAATGCGCCTCCCGGATGGGAAGAACCATGCAGGGCCAGCACAACGGCCATGTCTTCGGGAAGGTGGGCCACCGCATCCATGGCCAGGGCCGCAGTCTGGCAGTCTTCCAGGGAGGCCAGGAGGGGCAGGCCAAGGGGAACGTTGAGGGGGGCTGCCTGACAGATGGGGATCAGTTTGTGAAATTCTGCGGCGCAGACCACATGCAGGGACTGAAGTATGGCGGAGTCGTGCCCCAGATCCGCCAGCTGTTTCAGAAGCCGTTCCGGTGACGGCGGGGTATCGTTGTCGCTGTGTTTCTGAACGCTTCTTGAGGCAAAAGCCCAGTGAAAATCACATTGAGGAAAGTTTTTTTTGAAGTGGTTTTCAATGAAAAACCGGACTTCCAGGGTGTTTTGTCTGGCACCAAAGGCGGTGAGGATGACGGGTATCCGAATCGGATTTTCAGTGTTCATGCGGGATCTCCCGTCAGGCTCTTTTTTTTTCCCAGATGGATACCGATGAGGATGTAGAGGAGACAGCCCAGAAAGGGGATGAGGGCAATCATCCCCCAGAAGATTTTTTTTCCCCTGGATCCAAAATCTCTGCGCAATACATCAAAAAAAGCAAGGTTGGTAAGGACCAGAAAAAGAAATCCGATTCCTGTCCAGACGAGAACGGTCTGCATGGGGTGATCCTTTCGAAGGGGAAGGGGGGCGTGTTTCAGGCCCCGATATACCGATGAACGCTTATGGTTTTTTTACCGATTGTGGCCTTGTTTCAGTCAACGCTTCCACGCTGGAGCGCGGGGAGGCTGGATCCAATGCTGCAAGACAAACGGGTGCGCCTGCTCTCCCCTCCCAGGGGAAAGATAGGGAATCAGGGGCAAGACCTGGGGCTGCGTCAGGGCAGGCATCAGGATTTTTTTTCCCGTGACCCCAGGGGGGTTTTTTTCCGGAGTTCTCCCGCCACCCGCAGTACGGCCTGGGCATAGGGACGGCTTTTGTTGTAGGTCAGAATGATTTTTTCCTGTTGTCCCAGTGTCATCCCCTGTTTCCATCCATTATTTTTCAGATAACGGGCGGCACTGAAAATAGCGTCTTCATGGGTGCTGAGGCGGATTTTGCCATCCTTGTCGCCGTCTGCGGCATGCTGTTGAATATTGGAGGGCATGAACTGGCAGAGTCCTACGGCACCGGCGTAGGATCCGGGGATCTCTGCGGCATTTATCCCCTTGGCCCTGGCATAGTGCATCAGGGGGGGGAGTTCTTTGAGTGCCCAGGCTGCCCGGTTTTTTGCCCGTTCTTCAAAGGATTTTCTGTCGTGGGGAGTTTTGTCTCTTACCCGTTCCCATACGAGATGCTGCACCTCCGGGCTGTCCAGGGCGGCGATGCTGGCGAGGCTGGCGGCTGCACTGTGGCGACCCACGAAGGTGCCGAGACGGGTTTCCACCAGGAGAATGGCGCAGATGACGGTTCTGGGCACGCCATATTTTTTTTCCGCTCGGGCCAGAGGGGTGGCATAGGTCTTCATGTAGGCCCGGGCCTTTGCCAGAGATTCCGGGCTGGAAAACTGGTCATAGTCCAGTCTGCTTTCCTGAACGAGAAAGAAGAGGGAGGGCGTGGCAGGATTGAAGCTGAGTTTCGGATGGGTAAAGAGGGATTTCACCTCATTTGCCTCCAGCCCCAGGGACAGCAGTTTTTCCATGACGGGCATCAGCTCAGGATCTATGGGCATGGAGGGTTCGCTGGCGTGCAGAGGCGGGAGGACAAAAAGAAGGAAAGCGGTCAGCAGAACGGTAAGTCTGGGGAAATTGCGGGGGCTTCTGGATTCCGGATGTTCTGTGTTCTGGTTTCGGGTCAGGATGGTCTGGTGGCTGGTCATAGGGAGCCTCTGTCTGTCCCAAGGGGGAGAAAATGACGTTTACGTCTGTAAAAGCCTGTGACTTCCGTGTATCCTGCCGCCCGGACAGCCTGAATCAGGAGCGGGGTACAGCCTCCCACGGATTCGGGGGTGTGGGCATCCGATGCCAGGGTGACGGGAATTCCCTTTTCCCTGCAGCGCTGTAACAGTGCGGGGGAAGGATAGGGGCTTTGCATGGGATGCTCCATGCCGGATCCGTTTACCTCCACCACAAGATTTTTGCGGACGATGGCATCGAGAAGGTCTTCCATGCGGAGAGTGATTTCCTTGCGCTCTGCCGGGGAGAGCCGGGGGGAGAATTTTTCCATGAGATCCAGGTGGCAGAGCAGGTCACAGCAGTCTGCGTCCACCAGGGCTTCCAGACTGTCGAGGTAGTCATGGTACATGGGGAGGGGGGGCAGGGCTGCCCAGCTTTCCCGGCCCTTGCGGCTGGCGATGTTGTGTCCCTTTACAAAATGGACGGAACCCCCCACGAGATCCAGGTCAAAGGAATTCGTGATGTGGCGGATTTCCGGAAGGCTTTCGGGATGAAAATCGACTTCAAGTCCGGCCAGTACACGGATGCGTCCTTCCCAGGCGGTGGCCAGTTCCCTCAGGGTGTTGAGGTAGAAGGGAAGGTCTTTGGCGGTCATGGTGTGGGCGAGGGGCAGAGGGGGAAGGGTGAGATGATCCAGAAAGGCGATTTCCCGCAGTCCCTTGTCCACGGCGGCCCGTACCATGGCCGCAGGGGTTCCCCTGGCATGGCGGCACAGGGGCGTGTGGATATGGTAGTCGAGCATGGTCTCTCCCTATGGAAGAATGGCCTGTAAGGTTTTTTGCGTCGTCGTCATGCTGGCCTGCATCCTAGCCTGACTTGAACGGGGGGTCAAATGGTGAAGAAAAACCAGAAAAGTATTTTTGTCTGCCAGGGCTGTGGTCACAGGGCACCCCGCTGGATGGGGCGATGTCCGGAATGTGAGGCCTGGGACAGTTTTGTGGAGGAAAGGGAGGCACCCGCTGCCGTACGTATGGCGGGAGAGCCTGCGGTTTTTCCCATGGACGCGATTCCTCTGGACGCGGAAAAACGGACGGCAACGGGGATCGGTGAGCTGGATCGGGTATTGGGCGGCGGGCTGGTGACCGGGAGTCTGGTTCTTATCGGCGGAGATCCGGGGATTGGTAAATCCACCCTCATGCTCCAGACCCTTGCAGGGCTTGCGGGACAGGGCAGGGGGGTGCTGTATGTGTCCGGTGAGGAATCCATCCGGCAGATCCGGCTGCGTTCCGAACGTCTGGGAACGGTGGCTGCCGGCATACTCGTGGCTTCGGAGACGGATCTGGATCGGGTGCTGCATCTGGCAGCTTCCAGAAATCCCCATGTGCTGGTCATTGACTCCATACAGACCATTTTCAGCCCGGAGCTGTCCTCTGCGCCGGGCAGTGTCTCCCAGGTGCGGGAGGCCACCCTGAGGCTCATGCAGTTTGCCAAGCGCAGCGGTGTCCCTACCCTTCTGGTGGGGCATGTCACCAAGGATGGGGCCATTGCCGGCCCCAGGCTGCTGGAGCATATGGTGGACACGGTGCTGTATTTTGAGGGAGACCGCAATCATGTGTTCCGTATCCTCAGGGCCGTAAAGAACCGCTTTGGGTCTACCAATGAAATCGGCGTGTTTGAAATGCAGGAGATCGGGTTGAAGGAGGTGGGCAATCCTTCGGCGGTTTTTCTCGCGGAAAGGCCTGAAGCTGCCTCCGGTTCCGTTGTGACTACCACCATGGAAGGCTCCAGGCCCATTCTGGTGGAATTGCAGGCTCTGGTGACGGGAACGGGTTCCGGATCTCCCCGGCGGACGGTTTCGGGTCTGGACAGCAACCGTGTGGCCCTTCTGGCGGCTGTGCTGGAGAAAAAAGTGGGGCTGAACCTTGCGGGCCACGATATTTTCATGAACGTGGCGGGGGGAGTCAAGGTGGATGAACCTGCCGTGGATATGGGCGTTGTGGCGGCCCTGGCTTCCAGTTTTCTCGACCGGCCCGTGGATGGTAAAACCGTGGTGCTGGGTGAGGTGGGGCTGACGGGTGAGGTTCGGGCCGTCAGCCATCTGGAAAACCGTCTGGGGGAGGCCTTGAAAATGGGATTTTCCCGTTGTCTGGCCCCCAGCTCTTCGGTGCGGCGCTTGCAGGCTCCAAGGGGGATGGTGCTGGAGGGCGTGAGGACGGTGGAAGAAGCCATGGAACGTCTTTTCTGATACTGGCGGAAGAGAGGGATTCCGTTTTGGGCAGGGGGACGGTTTGGGATTTTTTCAGGGCTTTTCTTGACGGGAAAATAAAAAAAAACGTATCTAACGAAGGTTTTGGCAGGGCAGGGAGCTTTCCTGGCTGAAAGAGGTTGCGCTGGAAACGGTGATGGCTGCCGCTTTCTTCATCCGTATAGGATGAGGGGGGCTGGCAGGGGTCTGGAAAATGGAGTCCTATGGCGGCAAAAAAAACAAAAGGCAGGACACAGGGGAAAAATCCGGCAAATCCCTGGGAGGATCATTATACCCGGCTGGCCCGCAAGGAGGACTATGCGGCAAGGTCTGTGTATAAACTGAAAGAGATCCAGAATAAATATGGTGTCCTGAGTCCGGGAGGCCGTTTTCTGGATCTGGGCTGTGCCCCCGGATCCTGGTTGCAGTATGCTGCGGAAGTGACGGGAGCTTCGGGGGATGTGCTGGGTGTGGATTTAAAACCCGTGCTGCTGGGGCTGCCTCCCCAGGCCCGTGCCGTGGTGGGGGATATCTATGACCTTTCTCCTGAAATCCGGGAGTGGGTGGGGCCGGGGGTTCATGCGGTTTTAAGTGACATGGCACCTGCCACCACAGGTATGGGAGATGTGGATGCCCTGCGGTCTGCGGCCCTCTCCGATGCCGCCCTTTTTCTGGCTTCGGAGGTACTGCTTCCCGGTGGACATTTTGTCTGCAAGATTTTTCAGGGACGGGGGTTTGATCCCTTTGTGGCGGAGGTGCGCAGGCTTTTTGAAAAACAGCGGATTTTTAAGCCCCAGAGCTGCCGCAAGCAGAGTCGGGAAATTTATGTGATTGGTCTTGGTTTTTCCGGAAGGCCGGAGTCAAATTAAAAAACGGCTGCATGGGCAGCCGGGGTGGAGGATGTATGGCAGGACATAGCAAGTGGGCGAATATTCGCCATAGAAAAGGGAAGGAAGATATTCGCCGGGGCAAGATCTTTACCAAGCTGACCAAGGAAATCATGGTGGCTGCCCGTATGGGCGGTGGTGATCCTTCCTGCAATGCCCGTCTGCGTACGGCCATGCTGGCGGCCCGCGCAGAGAATATGCCTAAGGACAATATCGAAAGGGCGATCAAGAAAGGCAGTGGCGATCTTGACGGGGCCAATTACGAGGAAATCACCTACGAGGGCTACGGGCCCAGCGGTGCCGCCGTACTGGTGGAGGTCATGACGGACAACAAGAACCGGACCGTAGGCGAAGTGCGTCATGCTTTCAGCAAATGCGGAGGCAACCTTGGAGCCAACGGCTGTGTGGCCTGGATGTTTGATAAAAAGGGCCTGATTGTTGTGGACCGGGGGGCAGTGGACGAGGAAGCCCTCATGGAGGCCGCCATAGAAGCCGGTGCCGAAGATGTGCGGGAAGAGGGTGACTGCTTTGAAATCCTCACGGCCCCCCAGGATTTTGAGGGGGTACGGGATGCCCTGGATACGGCGGGTTTCACCTTCAGTATGGCGGAAGTGAGCATGATTCCCCAGACCATGACCCGTCTGGAGGGCAAGGACGCCCAGCTGATGGTCAAGCTCATGGAAATGCTGGAAGACAACGATGATGTGCAGAAGGTTCACACCAATGCGGATATTCCCGAAGATCTGGACTAGACTGTTCTGAGCCGGGTTTGTACTGCTTTTTCTCTGACGGGAGGTTCGTCATGATCCGCCCCTGCATTCTCTGCCTTTTGTGTCTGTGTTTTGCGGTTGCCTGCGCTCCCTCTGGAGAGACGGGAAAGGAGGGGGCGTCTGAGATTCTGCCTTCCCTTTCTGATCTGCGTTTTTCCATGGAGATCCCGGATATTTTCAAGGATGCTGCGGGCAGGGCAAGGGCACCCTCCCGGATTTTTGTGGAAGCTTCTTCCGGTCTGGTTTCCGATGGTACCTCCCTGCGCTGCTTTTGGCATGTGAATGACAGCGATGCCGGAGAAGGGTGCAGCCGCTGGCTGGATCTGACCACTTCCGGAACCCACCGGATTCTGCTTTCGGTTGTGGATGCCGCGGGGAACCGTCAGAGCCATGCAGAAGAGCTTGTTCTGGAGCCAGGAGCCAGCCTTGGCGTATCGGGCACGCTTTTTGTGGTGAAAAATACCGTTTCCGGGCGATCGGTCAAAGGGGGAGAGGGGGTTTCGGACATCATTCCCGGTGAGATGATCGTGCGGTTCCGGGATCCGGATACAGGGTTTCGCTCTTCCATGGGGCAGGAGGGCTGGCATGCCCTTGCCCGTCGGGGGGATACGGTCTTTTTACGTGTATCTGCGGAACGTTCTGCCCTGGCCTCAGACAGGGAAACGGCCATCCAGGAAACCCTGGAAGCCGTGAAGCGTATGGCTCTGCGGGAAGATGTGCTCCGGGTGGAACCCAACCGAAGGCGGCGGGTTGCCTCAATCCCGGTGAATGATGCAGGATATGCGGAGAAACCGGATCGGTTCTGGCCCCTGGAAGCCATTGGGGCTCCCGGAGCCTGGGAGAAGACCCGTGGGGAAGGGGCTGTGATTGCCATTCTGGATACGGGGATTGTGTCGGTTCATCCGGATCTGAAGGATCGCATCGGCCCGGACGGTTATGATTTTGTGGGGGGGGACAGTGATCCCGAAGATCCCGGAGGCGGTTCTTCCTCTTTTCACGGTACCCAGGTTGCGGGTATTGCCCTGGCCACCCTGAACAATGAAACCGGTATGGCCGGCGTGGCGGGCAGGGCTACCCTCATGCCCCTCAGGGTCATTGAACCCGGCGGCGATGTGGATACCTGGGCCCTGGCCCAGGCCATACGCTATGCGTCAGGCCTTTCCAATGCATCCGGTCGTCTGCCATCGAAGAGGGCGGATGTGATAAACCTCAGCCTGGGGGGCGAGGGAGAGAACGGGGAGGAGAGGGACGCCGTTGACGCTGCTCTGAAGGCCGGGGTGCTGGTGGTGGCGGCTGCGGGGAATGATGGCAAGGAGATCCGGCATTATCCTGCGGGGTATCCCGGTGTGTTTGCCGTTGGGGGGGTGGATCGGGATCTGCAACGTTCCTCTGGAAGCAATTATGGTGACGGGCTTTCCCTGGTGGCTCCCTGGGGGCCCCTTTACACCACCACGGCAAGTCCTGTCCGTAAGCTTCCGGAATATACCTCCAGCGCCGAAGGTACGTCCATGGCCACCCCCTTTGTCTCCGGTGTGCTGGCCCTCATGCGCAGTCACAGTCCGGGCCTGTCTCCCGTCCAGGCCATGGAAATTCTGGCAAGGGGCGGCATGACCCGGGATCTCGGCGTGAAGGGAAGGGATGACGCCACGGGCTGGGGGCTGGTGGATGCCAGTCTTGCCCTGGATTCCCTGGGCAGATTTTTTCTGAGTGCTCTGCCAGAGAGCCTGGATATGGGAATTTCCGGCAGAGCGGCCTTTTTGTTTCTGTCTCAGGGGAATGGCGCTGCTGATCTTGAGATGCAGAAACCACTGGCTCCGGACTGGATCCGTGTGACAGCGGAAAAAATCAATGGGAGTGGCTTCGGATTTTATCGGATTGAAATTTTACGGGAGCATCCGGATTTTCCCTCTGGCGGTATGAAAACCCATCTTGAAATCCCCACATCCTCCGGCAGGCTGTTTTATCCTGTCCATGTGGGCGGGGTTCCTGAAAATCCCGTCTCCCTTCCTGATACGCTTGTCCTGCTTCTGGAGGATGTTTTCAGCGGTGAGGTAAGATCTGTGATTCCGGACAGGGAAAAAAGAACGCAGGACGGGGGCTATCCCTGGGCTGTGGCGGATCTTCCCGCAGGCCGGTATCGTATACGGACAGAGGGCGGCGGGAGCACAGGACAGTACCCTTCGGGCTCAGGGCAGGAAGTCTGGCTGTATCCCGGTGCGTTGGAAAGAGATCGGCTTGATTTTGTGGTAAATATTCCTTAAATCACTCTTCGTTGGTGTGACCTGATGGTGAAAGGAAAGCAAAGCGTGCATCAGAGGACGTGGCGGATTCTGGGAGTTTTTTTTATGGCCGGACTGGTGCTGCATGGCTGTCCTGCGGGCAGAAAAAATGTGGGCAGTACTCCTGTGGCAGAGATCCTCTACCATGGATCGGATTGCGGTTTACGCAGTGATGCGCCCATGGGCATCTGGCTGGGTTCGGCATCCGATCTTTTTGCCCTGGATGCGAATCCGCCCGGTCTTTGTGAGGCAGGGCGCAGTCTTTTGTTGCAGCATGTGGATTTCGAACGGGAAGGGGTGCTGCTTCTGGGGCTGGGAAGGCGATCTACGGGGGGCTATGGTATCCGTCTGGCGTCTTCGGAACTGGAGGTCAGCGGGAATACGGCCATGCTCCGGCTGCATCTGTCACGTCCGGCTCCGGGCAGCCGTGTCACCCAGGCCCTGACCTGGCCCTGTGCCCTGATCCGGATTCCCAAGGGGGAATACCGGCATATCCAGGCCATGGACATGGAAGGACTGATGGTGCTTAAAGCGCGGATTGACTGAGTGTCAGGGCCAAGAGTCGGTGCAGAGGACGCTTTATTCTTAGCCCTTAAGGCCTCAGCCCTTCATCAGCATCCGCTTGACGGCCCGGAGTGCCGGAATCCGGATATCTTCCGCTACGGTGACCCTGCCGGATTCATTTTTCAGGCTTTGCAGAATGTCTTCAGGGGTGATTTTTTTCATGTCCGGGCAGTACATGTCGAGACTTGCTGGGTAGAATTTTTTCTCCGGACAGGCCTGCTGTAAGGGATGGAGCAGCCCGGTTTCCGTTCCGATGATAAACTCCCTGTGACTGGATTCCTGCGCCATGCGGATCATGCCGGAGGTGCTGGTCACGGCATCGGCGAGGGTCAGAACTTCGGGAGGGCATTCAGGATGGGCAATGAAAAAGGCCCCGGGGTGACGTTCTCTGGCTTCTTTTACGGCATTCCGGGTAAGGGTATTGTGGAAGGGGCAGAAGCCTTCCCAGAGGTGAATTTTTTTGCTGGTATGGGCGGCAGCGTACAGGGCCAGGTTGCGATCCGGTGTCATGAGGATGGCCTCACTGTCCAGGCTTTCCACAATTTTCAGCACATTGGCGGAGGTGCAGCAGATATCCGAGAGGGCCTTGACCGCTGCTGTGGAGTTGACATAGGTCACCACGGGAATACCGGGAAGTTCGGCTTTGCGTTTTTTCAAGGACTCAGGGGTGACCATGTCCGCCATGGGGCACCCGGCATCCGCCACAGGGAGCAGAACCGTTTTCTGGGGAGAGAGGATGGCGGCGGTTTCCGCCATGAAGCGTACGCCACAGAAGACAATGATATCCGCATCCGTCTCTGCGGCTTTGATGCTCAGCTCCAGGGAATCGCCGCAGAGATCGGCAACTTCCTGGATTTCCGGGGGTTCATAATTATGAGCGAGTATGATGGCATTTTTTTCTCTGGCAAGCTTCCGGATGATTTCTTTCATGGCTGATCGTCCTGTCTGTTGTATGGAAGGGAGGCGGCTGTGACCGCTGCCCTGTCAATCCGTCAGGGGGGATACCCGAGACCTTTGCAGGGAGGGCATAAAAGGCCTTTTCTCTTTGCAGCCTTTTCTTTCAAAAGCGTATTTTTTTCAAGATTTATCTGAAGGGTTTTGTTTGGGTAATCCATCCTGTTTTTTCCGTACACGCGTGGGTCACTGCGCCAGTTCAAAAGATTGCGTTCCCGGCGGAGGGATGAAGAGGAACATGGATTCGGGACATTCCGCATGGGATTCTTCTCCAAAGAAGCGTAACCGTGTGATATCCCCATAGGTATTGAGGGTTTCCGCACTGAGAATGCGGCCCGTATGATTTTCCGTTTCAATGAAAAGCTCTGTGAGACCGGGTTCGGGATGGTTGGGCAGCAGCCTGATCCGGCGGACGTCAGCTGTTGGTTCTCCGGTTTCTGAACGGCTGAAGTCCTCCCGCAGGGAGGTCAAATCCGCCAAAAAACGTCCCCCTTTACCCTTGCCGAAATAGGGTTCCGCAGGGCCGCTCATGACTTCTTTTTCCAGAGGGGAGTGGATCCAGAGGGTGGTACCGTCCGTCACGATGAGGCGGGGTTCCGGACTTTCATATTCCCAGCGCATCCGCCCGGGGTGGGCAAAAACCACCCGGCCTTCGGCTCTTTCGGAAATCCCCATGGCTGCAAGGATGGAAATCTGCTGAAAATGGGCGGAAAAGCATTTGCCACCGTAGCGGGCTTCCATCAGATCCACAGGGTCTTGTTCGGCATGGGTTGTTCCCATGGGAACAAGGCCTGCAAGAAATAAAAAAATCAAAAAAAAACGGTACATGGTTTTTTCTCCTGTATAAGAATGATACAGCAGGCGTTACGGTAGCGAAAAGCAGGACACTTGTAAACGCTGCTGTGGGGTGTTGGCCGGAAACAGTACAGATAAGACGTAAGGAAAAGCGCATGGCGCAAAAGGATATTCAGTTCAGGCTGATGGCAAAAGACAAAAGCGGTGCCCGCAGGGGCTGCTTCACCACCCACCACGGAACCGTTCAGACCCCCGCCTTCATGCCCGTGGGGACGGCGGGTTATGTCCATTCCACTCCCACGCGGGATGTGGCGGAAAGCGGTGCCCAGGTGCTGCTGGCCAACACCTACCATCTTTCTCTGGGGGAGCGTCTGGCTTCGGTGCGCTATATGGGCGGGCTGCATCGTTTTATG
The DNA here is from genome assembly GCF_059569355.1 of Desulfobotulus sapovorans DSM 2055. Lineage (NCBI taxonomy): Bacteria > Pseudomonadati > Thermodesulfobacteriota > Desulfobacteria > Desulfobacterales > Desulfobacteraceae > Desulfobotulus > Desulfobotulus sapovorans. The sequence goes on from NZ_JCANVJ010000003.1 coordinate 40,611, forward strand.
GGCTGGGATCAGACCATCTTGACAGATTCCGGTGGGTTTCAGGTGTTCTCCCTGCCGGATCGGGTGATTGATGATGAGGGGGTGACCTTTTCCTATGAAGAGGACGGGGAACGGGTGAAACTGACCCCTGAGCGTTCCATGGAAATACAGCGGGATCTCGGGGCGGATATTGTGATGGCCTTTGATGAATGTGTCTCCCACACCGCAGACCGGGCCTATGTGGCAAAATCTCTGGGGCTGACAACGGCCTGGGCGAAACGATGCCGGGACTTTGCCCTTCAGGAACACCAGTTTCTTTTCGGGATTGTGCAGGGAGGCGTGTTTGATGATCTGCGCCGCAGGAGTGCAAAGGAAATCACGGATATTGCCTTTGACGGTTTTGCCATTGGCGGGGTCAGTGTGGGAGAGGGCTTTGATCTGATGCGCAAGGTGGTGGGGGTTACCGCTCCCTGCCTGCCCGAAGACATGCCGCGCTATCTCATGGGTGTCGGCCTTCCCGAAGATATCCTGGAGGCCGTGCATCTGGGGATGGATATGTTTGACTGCGTGATTCCCACCCGCTACGCCCGTCAGGGTACCCTCTTTACCCGTACAGGCAAGCTGCGTATCAAGAACAAAAATTTCCGGAAAGACCGTTACCCTCTGGATACCCAGTGTTCCTGTTATACCTGTCGTACCTTTTCCCGCATGGTGCTGCGCTATCTTTTCTTTTCAGGAGATCCACTGGCGGAAACCCTGGCCACCATCCATAACCTGACGTTTTATCAGGATCTGATGGCAGATATCCGTAAAGCCATAGAAGAAAAGCGTTTTGAGGCTTTCAAGAAAGAATGGCTGGAAATTTATCGCAGGGGGCGTTGACTCTGCTGCGGGAAGACCCGGAAACTTCAGGGTTTCGATAGTAAATGCTGGATTTATGGGGCCGGGTATCGGAAAGAGCGGTGCGCAGGGGCCTTTCGGGGCTGTTGTGTGGGGGCAGGGGTGAAATCTGGCAGTCTCCTTTTCAGGAAAAGGGCGGCAGTATAAGGAAATGCCATGGGAACGGTGCATGTAGCGGGTCTGGGGCAGGGGCAGTTTTTGTTGCACCTGGGGGAGGGGACGGCAGAAATCCGGATCTGCGCTTCAGGAAAAGGACAGACTGGGGGGGCTTTTTCTCCAACGGATCTTGTGGCTGCGGCTCTGGGAGCCTGTCTGCTTTCGGTAATGGAAGGTCTTTTGACAAGATGGGGGTATGATTCTTCTGCCTTTTCTCTGAAAATTGAAAAGGAAATGGCGGATGCGCCCCGCCGCATTGCGGCCCTGTCCGTGACGCTCATGTGTCCCTTTCCCCTGGAACCTCTGCAGATGAAAAAGCTGGAAAGGGCCATGGCATTGTGTCCGGTGAAAAGAAGCCTTGGGGAAGACATCCGGATTCATCTTGTCTGGGCGCATCCCCCTGGAGACCAGAATCCTTTACCCGCCTGAGACGCAGGTTTACAGGATGGTATCACATCGCGTATCGGAAACAGGAGAAGAGGGTCATGATTTTCCGTATTTTTTTTCTTTCAGCATGTGCCGTTCTGTTGATGGGGTGCAGCCGCACGGAGGAATATGGGCTGCTGCATATCACATCCCATCCTGGGGACGTGCAGGTTTTTATCAATGGTGAACGCAGGGGAAACACCCCCGAGGTGGAAAGCCGTTCCTTTACCATCCGTTTGAAACAGGGGGTGTACCGTGTGGAGGGGTACCGACCCATCAACACGGATATGGAATATTATGGACTCCGTGAAAGTCTCCATGTGGGAGGCGATACGGAACAGCACCTTGTTTTGCGTATGGAAAAGCGCCTTACGGAAAAGGGGATGGCCAATGCCGCTGTTTTATATATGGAAAAGGCCTTTACAGACCGTTATGCCGATAACGGGGATGGCACCCTGACGGATAGGGAAACCGGGCTTCAGTGGATGCGTTGCAGTCTCGGGCAGCAGTGGGATGGAGAGAGCTGTGCGGGGGTTCCTGAGGCCTTGTCCTGGGCCAGAATCCGGGATGCCGCAGGAGCCTTCAATTATGAAGGCGGATACGCCGGAAAGACGGACTGGCGCATTCCGGATGTCAACGAGCTGAGTTCCCTTGTATTTTGCAGTTCCGGGTATCCTCAGTACTGGAACACGACAAAAAGTCCCTGTGGCGGGGAGTACCGTCGTCCCGCCATCCTGGATGCCGCCTTTCCCAACACGCCCAGTACATGGTTCTGGACGGTCAGTGAGGATCTGCAGGATCCGTCTTCCGCCTGGTTTGTTTTCTTTCATTACGGCAGCAGCACCACAGGGCGAAGGGATAACGAAAAATGTCTGCGCCTTGTCAGGGAGAGCGGCCTGTAGCTTTTGAGAGCGCGCGTCTTTCTGCCACCCGACACAGGTTTTCTGACACTGCGGATCCCGGATACCGGGATCCGTTTTATTCCGGATAGCCTCCATCACATCCCGTCTGGGGTCGGTAAGGTGCCGGGGAAATTTCATAGCGGCGCATGATCTGCTGGAGGGCCTGGCGTTCCAGACCGCAGGCCTTGGCTGCCCGGCTTACATTGCCGTGGTTGCGTTTGAGCAGGCGGCCAATATAGGTTTGGTTGAAGCCTTTCAGAGCCTCTTCTTTGGCATCCTTGTAATGGGCCTGATTGAGGGCTGCGGAGCAGGGGCCCAGAGGTTTCGGGCCGGAGAGCTGCACGTCATCCAGGCCAATTTCCGGGGCATTGGAGAAGAGGATCCCCTGGATAAGGGTGTTTTCCAGTTCCCGGATATTGCCTTCCCATGGGTGGGCCGCCAGACGTTTCATGAGATCCGGGGCAAGGTATTTGCCATGTTTTTTTAATTTATGGCAGTTTTTTTCCAGAAGGGCCTGAGCCAGGGGGGGGATATCCTCAGGCCTTTTCCGCAGGGGGGGAAGGTGGATATGGCGTGCGGCCAGGATCCGGTAGAAAGCCTTGCTGAACTGCTGTTCCTGAATTTTTTTTTCAAGATTGTGCCGGGTGGATGCCAGAAGACGTACCCGCCCCGTTGCACTTTCAGGAGTGTTCTGAAGAAAATCCGTCAGTCTTTTTTGTAAATTCAGGCTGATATCCCCGATTTCATCCAGAAAGAGAGTTCCCCCCAGAGCGGCATCCAGAAAGCCTCTTTTTTCCGTATCTTCCTCACGGCTATCGCCAAAAAGATCATTTTCAAGAAGTGCATCTCCAATGCTGGGGCAGTGCACCCGGATAAAGACGCCGCTGGCCTGCGGACTCAACTGGTGCAGGGTGCGGGCGGCCAGTTCCTTTCCCGTTCCGGACTCCCCTGTGATCAGTACGGGAGTGTCACTGGTGGCGGCCATGGTGATGGCATCCAGTACCTCTTTCATGGTGGGGGACTGACCTGCGATGCGGGAAAAAATCCGGTGACAGTAAGATTCCTGGCTCAACTCCCGGCGTTCCCGCAGAAGAAGGCTGCGTTCCAGCCCCCTGCGGACAGCCATGCGGAGAATGAGGGGGTTCAGGGGGGAAGGCAGAAGATCGCAGACTCCGTCTTCAAGGATCTCCGGGGCCAGGATTTCTTCAGGCCGGAGTCCGAAAAGGATGAGGGTGGGATCTGCTTGCAGAATCCGTATTTCCTGAATCAGATGCAGAGGGGCAGAGCCTTGAATCCGGGCATCCATAAGGACAAGGTCGTAGGTCTGGAGGGGAAAACACTGGAGGGCACTTTCCCGGCTGCTGGCATTGCTGAGGGTGCCGGTGCACTCCCTGCCGATGATCTGCTGGAGGATTCTGAGGGTTTCCGGGTCGTCGGTGATAATGAGAATGGCAGGTGAAGTCACGTTTTTTTCAGGTCTTTATCTTTAAGGGTTGCAGCACCATTGAATCTGTATCCAGGAAGAGACCTTTCCTGAAAGGAAACATGCCTCTGCCTTCTTGATCCGGATGCGGAAGGGAGAAGCATGTCGCAATGAGTTTACCGGTTTTTCTTTATCAATCTTTTGAAATGGGGTCAAAGCGGAAGAGGGGACATCCCTGGCAGGCATCCAGCCCGGGCCAGTCATGGTTTCCCCTGCCCACAAGGGACGTTCCCCCATTTTTTTCTTTCCGTCTGATGAGCTGTGCCATTGTGGGCAGAAACTGGCTTCCCGGTATGGCAAGGTTCATGTAGGCCATTTCTGTTTTTCCCGAAGCTTTTGAACCGGCACACATGGTGTTCATGTTGGCCGTCTGCTGCTGCAAAGCCCACACGCTGCCCCCGCATACGGCGGAATTGGGCGTGTGACAGAAATTAAGGCAGGTCTTGCCCATGGCTCCCATATAGTCATTCAGCACATGATACCCCTGAAAGGGCTGTACCAGCATATGGACGATATCCGGTGTGCGGTTCAGGGCATCAAAGGCAGGCAGGGGAGCCAGGTAGACCCCCTGATACCGGTTCAGGGGGAGATGGGCTTTGTCTTTGGCGGCTTGCAGGGAAAGTTCCGGATCCAGAAGGTATTTCCGGTGTACCTTCTGGTCTGTATCCCCTTCCACTTCCCGGAAGCCGAAGCAGATTTCTGCATTTCGGCATAAAAGTTTTTCCTTTTCCATGAAAAGGGCATAGCGACCCTGCCGGACTGCGGCAAGGTACTGGCAGAAGGTAAGCTTGTTGCGGGTTTTGTGGGTCTGGGGCAGATCTTCAGGGGTGTCTTCCGTGGAGACAAAGAGAATGCCCACAGGATCGTAATCCAGTCTGAAGGCGGAGATGATCAGGTCAAGGGCTTCTTGGTAGGTCATGGTTTTTCTCCTCGTACAGGCGTTTCAGGGCAGGAAAGCGGCCCTTGCGGGTCTGGGGCCGTCTGCCGTTTTTTGTATGGTGCTGAGGTTTATATATTAAATTTTATTTGTCAACTTTTCGGTTTCAGCCTGAAAAATATATGTAAAAATCCTTGACAGGCAATACTGCTTTTTGCAATAGCATAAATCCTCAAATGCGGCATGGTACACGGTTATTTCTGGTCTGAGGGCGATTTTGACTTTCCGGCGGAGGCTAAAAAACAGGAGAGTAACCGTGTTTATGCTTTAAAACCCGTTTTGATTCAGGGCTTTTTTACAAGGTCTTTTCTTAAACTCAAGGTCGCATAGCCCACTTTTACGTTGCAGGAGTCTTTCGATGCTGATCGAAGAACAGTCCCTCATTGAGTACATGTACATCATGCTCTTTTTAGGTGTGGGCTTCATGGCGGCCTTTGCACCTTTTATTGTGGCCTGGTTTCTGGCCCCCCGCAGAAAACTTACGGCCCACCATGTCACCAACTATGAGTGTGGCATGGAACCCTATGGTACGGCCTGGGATTTCCGCTATGGGGTGGCCTATTACCTCTACGCCCTCATCTTTCTGGCCTTTGATGTGGATATTCTCTTCCTCTACCCCGTGGCAACGGCTTTCCAGCATGCGGAACCCCTGCGCGCGGTGGTGGAATTCATCATTTTTGTGGGTATTCTGTCCCTTGCCATCGTTTATGCCTGGGTCAAAGGAGTCTTCCATTGGCAGAGAAGAAACAATTCATAAGCCTTGACGCCCATGTGGCGGAACTTTCGGCCAGGGTCGGAAACGATTCCGGCCTGGAGCTGGTCTCCCCCGGCCCCCTCATGCGGCTGGAGCTTGCGGAAAAGATCACCCAGCTCTGTCAGGCCAACTCCCTCTGGCCCATGACCTTCGGTCTTGCCTGCTGCGCCATTGAGATGATGGCCGTGGGCATGGCCCGCTTTGATATTTCCCGGTACGGAGCCGAGGTTTTCCGGCCCTCTCCCCGGCAGAGCGATCTCATGATCGTGGCGGGTACGGTGAACAAGAAAATGGCCGAGGCCGTGGTGACCCTCTATGAGCAGATGGCCTACCCGAAGTGGGTTATTGCCATGGGCAACTGCGCCATTTCCGGCGGGCCCTTTGCCGTTGCGGAGAATTACGCGGTGGTGGAAGGGGTGGACAAGCTCATTCCCGTGGATGTCTATGTGCCGGGCTGTCCTCCGAGACCCGAAGGACTCATTGAGGGGATTCTGAAGCTTCAGGAAAAAATCGCCGGAACCCGTCATCCCTTCCCCCAGAACCGTCATCCGCAAAGGGGGGGCAAGGCATGAAGGCAGAAACCCTGATCAGCCGCATGGAGGCTTTTCCGTTTCAGTCCGCAGACTACGCCGTAAAGGGCGTGCATGTGGAGGGGCTTCTTGAAAAGGAAGACTGGCGGAAAGCGGCCAGCGCATTGTTTGCCGAAGGTTTTTACCTTGTCTTTGTCAGTGCCGTATCCCTGAAGCCCGCCCCCTGCGTTGTCTGCCAGTTTGCCCGGCACGACAGCCTTCTGCGGGTGAACCTCCGGATGTTCGCGCACAACGACGAGGCTCCCACCATTTCGGATATCTTCCACAGCGCAGCCTGGTATGAACGGGAAATCCACGATTTCTTCGGCATCATTTTTACGGGCAACGACGATATGCGTCCCCTCATCCTTTCGGAACTGGATGCGGGCTTTCATCCCCTGCGCAAAGGAGATGCGGCCTGTCTGGAGGCGGAAAAACTGGGTTTTATCGTGGTGGAGAGGGAGGCGGAATCCGCAGCCCGGGAAACCCCAAGTCAAGGGAGCCCTGAAAGCGCATGATGAACGAAGCACACAAGGATAAGGGGCGGCATCGCTTCCTCCTCAACATGGGACCCCAGCACCCCGCCACCCACGGGGTTCTCCGTCTGGTGCTGGAAATGGACGGAGAGTATGTCCTGCATCTGGATCCTGTTCTTGGCTATGGCCACAGGATGCATGAGAAAATGGGCGAATCCCGCCCCTGGCCCGCTTTTCTGCCCAACACGGCCCGTATGGACTATCTGGCGGCCCTGCCCTACAACCATGGCTATGTCAGTCTTGTGGAAAAAATGGCAGGTATCGAGGTTCCCCGCAGGGCGGAGTTCATCCGCGTGGCCACCTCGGAGCTGAACCGCATCGCAAGCCATCTGCTCTGGGTGGGGGCCTTTCTTCTGGATCTCGGGGCCTTTACCCCAATTCTCTACGCCTTTGATGACCGGGAAGAAATTCTCGATATTCTGGAAGACATCACGGGCAGTCGTCTCACCTATTCCTATTTCCGGGTGGGCGGGGTGTACCGGGATGTGGATGAAAAATTCGTCGAGCGGAGCCGGGCCTTTATTCAGAGAATGCGCAAGCGTCTGGAGATTTACCGTAAACTGGTTACGGGCAACATTATCTTCATCAAGCGCTGTGAGGGCATTGGTATCATCACCGAAGAAATGGCCCGCCGCTATGGCGTGACCGGGGCCAACCTCAGGGGATCGGGCATTGCCTATGATATCCGCCGGGCGGAACCCTATTCCGTGTATCCGGAGCTGGATTTTGAGGTGCCCGTGGGGAAAAACGGCGACAGCTATGACCGCTATCTGGTTCGGATGCAGGAAATCGAGCAGAGTCTTCGCATTCTGGAACAGGCCCTGGACAGACTGCCCGAAGGGGAGTTCAAGGGGAAAACGCCCAAGAAGATCAAGCTGCCGCCCCATGCCGCCTCCTTTTCCGTGGAAGCGGCCAGGGGAGAGCTTCTTTATTATATGGTAGGCCAGGATTCGGATATTCCCTATCGTCTCAAGGTGCGGGTGCCTTCCTATGCCAACTTGAGCCTTATTGCCGAGCTCTGCCAGGGGATGCTGATTTCGGATCTTGTGACCGTGATGGGCAGCCTTGACCTCGTAATCCCGGAAATTGACAGGTAAATACCATGATGGATACCGCTTTTTTACCGCCTGAGCTTGTACGCATGCTGATCTGCGCCCTTCTGGTGGTCTCCGTGGTCTTTGTGAACGCCCTTTTCATGGTCTATGCGGAAAGGAAGATCGCAGGGCACATCCAGCGGAGACCCGGGCCCTATGAGGTGGGCTGGCACGGGATTCTCCAGACCCTGGTGGACGGGATCAAGCTCATGACCAAGGAGCTGGTGGTGCCCGATACCGCCAACCGTCTTCTGTTCCGGGTGGCTCCGCTTCTGGCCTTCACCCCCGTGGTCATGCCCTTTCTCGTACTGCCCTTTTCCGAGAAGCTGACCGTTCTGGATCTCGATATCGGCCTCATCTTCATCCTTGCCATGGCCAGCCTCAACGTCATGGCCATCCTTGTGGCGGGCTGGAGTTCCAACAACAAGTATGGTCTTTTCGGTGCCATGCGCTCCGTGGCCCAGAACATTGCCTATGAAATTCCCATTCTGCTGTCGCTTCTGGCTGTGGTGCTCATCACCAATTCCTTCAGCATGAAAGCCATTGTCCATGCCCAGATTTCCGGGTTCTGGTTCTGTCTTGTGCAGCCCGTGGCCTTCATCATCTATCTGGTGGCGGCCGTGGCGGAAACCAACCGGGCACCCTTTGACCTTCCTGAGGCGGAAAGTGAGCTCACAGCAGGGTTCCATACGGAATATTCGGGGATGGGCTTTGGCCTCTTTTTTCTTGGTGAATACACCAACATGTTTATCGTGAGCAGTGTTGCCGTCGCCGTGTTCCTGGGCGGATGGAGCGGCCTGCCCCTTCCCCTGGACGCATGGACGGGAGCCCTCTGGTTTCTTGTGAAGGTGTATGTCCTGATGTTCATCATGATCTGGATCCGCTGGACCTACCCCAGGGTACGTTTTGACCAGCTCATGAACCTTTCCTGGAAATACCTGATTCCCTTTGCGCTCCTTAACCTCATTGTAACGGCGGTGATCGTAAAACTATGAGCGGCTATTTTTCCGACCTCTACCAGGGCACAAAAAGTCTGCTGGTGGGCCTTGGCGTGACCTTCAGGGAAATGCTCAGGCCGACGGTGACGGTGCATTACCCCCGTGAAAGCCTGACCATTACTCCCAACTTCAGGGGTCATATCGAGCTTGTGCCGGATGATGAAACGGGCGCTACCCGCTGCATCACCTGCGGCATGTGTGCCAAGGCCTGTCCTTCGGCCTGCATCACGGTGCGCAGTGAAAAACCGGAAGGCTCCAAGAAAAAGGTGCTGACGGGATTTGAGCTGGATTTTACCCGGTGCAGTCTCTGCGGCATCTGTGTGGAAAGCTGCCCTGCGGATGCCATTGCCTATTCCCAGGACTACAGACTTGCAGGATTTTCCCGTGAGGACTTCCACATGGATCTTCTCCTGCGCCTCGGAAAGGGAGGTCATTCATGACAGCCTATGTCTTCATCGCAGAGGCCCTCTTTTTCGCTTTTGTGGTGCTCATCTTCATGGGAGCCCTCCTGGCCGTACATGCAAGGCTGCTCATGCATGCGGTTTTAGGCCTTGCGGTCTGTCTTCTCGGTGTGGCGGGGATTTACTTTTATCTCGGCAGCATCTTCCTCACCATGATGCAGATCCTCATCTACGTGGGGGCCATCTGTATTCTCATGGTCTTCGGAGTCATGGTGGGCTACACGCCCCAGGAGATTGCAGAAAGCAATTTAAAGGGCAAAAACCGTTTTCTGGCCTTAAGCGCGGCTTTTTCCGGTTTTGTTCTGCTCCTGACCGCTCTGCTCCGGGCCACCTTCAGACCGGCTGCGGAAACCGTGGGAGATTTTTCTCTGCCCTGGCTGGGGGAAACCCTTCTGTACCGCTACTGCCTTGCCTTTGAACTCATTTCCGTGGTGCTGCTGGCCGCCATCATCGGTGCCATCATCCTTGCCACCGGCGGAAGGGAGACGGAAAAATGCTGAGTGTAAGCACAAGCCTCACCACCTACCTTGTCATTGCCCTGGTGCTTTTTGTCATGGGGATTTATGGCATGGTGCGCCACCGTTCCTTCATGGGCATGCTCATCTCAACGGAGCTGATCCTCTGCGGCGCTTCCATCAATTTCATGGCCTTTAACCGCTTCATTCTGGCGGATCCGGCCACAGGCCAGGTCTTCACCCTTTTCATCATGGGGATTGCCGCTGCCGAAGCCGCCATTGTGGTCAGTTTCATTCTGGCCGTTTACCGTACGTACAGAACCGATGATCCCAGTGCGGTTCAGGATCTGCGTCATTAACCCGAAGCCAATTTGAGGCAAACCGGTATGGACACCATGATTACCAGCAAGATTCTCCTGCCCGTGCTTCTGCCCATGCTCACGGCCATGGCTGTGATGGCTTCGGGCGCACGGCCCAACCTCAGGGAATCCTTTTCCCTTGCAGGCGCGGTGCTGACCTTCATCTCCGTTGCCCTGCTCCTGCCCCATATTCTGAACGGGGGAAGTTACGCCTATACCCTCTTTGAACTCTGGCCCGGCATTTCCGTGAAGCTTCACATTGATGCCCTGGGTCTCCTGTTTGCCGGTACGGCCTCCTTTCTCTGGATTCTTGCGGCCATCTACTGCATCGGTTACATGCGGGGCCTAAACGAGCACGCCCAGACCCGTTTTTACGTCTGCTACGCCGTTTCTGTGGGAGCGGCCCTGGGCGGGGCCTTCTCGGGCAGCCTTTTCACGCTCTACCTCTTCTATGAGATCGTCTCCATTTTCACCTATCCTCTGGTCATGCACCATCAGGATGAGGAAGGTTATGCCGGAGCAAGGCAGTACATCGTCTATCTCATGTTCACCTCCAAGGCCTTTCTCCTTCCGGCCATGGCCATCATCTACGTGCAGTGTGGCACCCTGGATTTCGCCGCAGGCAGCATCGCTTCGGGCATCTTCCCGGCGGACGCCTCCCGCTTCCTTGTGGTGGTAAGCTATATCCTGCTCTTTTTCGGCTTTGCCAAGGCCGGTGTCATGCCCCTTCACTCCTGGCTGCCCTCGGCCATGGTGGCCCCTACGCCGGTGTCCGCCCTGCTCCATGCGGTGGTGGTGGTCAAGATCGGGGTCTTTTCTGTCTGTCGCATTATGCTTTCCGTGTATGGGGTGGATCTTCTCGCGGATACGGGGCTTGGGCTGATCACGGCCTATTTTGTGAGCTTTACCATTATCACGGCTTCCGCCATTGCACTCACCAAGACCAACCTCAAGGCGAGGCTCGCCTATTCCACGGTGAGCCAGCTTTCCTATATCATTCTTGGCGTAGCCCTTCTGACCCCCAACGGCATCACAGGCGGTCTCATCCACATCGCCAACCACGGTTTTGCCAAGATTACCCTCTTTTTCGCGGCGGGCTGCATCTTTGTCGCCACCCAGAAAAAGGACATCCGGGAGATGGCGGGGCTGGGTTTTGCCATGCCGCTTACCATGCTGGCCTTTGGCCTTGCCTCCCTTTCCATGATCGGGGTGCCGCCGGTATCGGGTTTTGTGTCCAAGTGGTACCTGGCTCTGGGTACCATGGACATCAACAACCTGATTCTGCTGACGGTGCTCCTGGTGAGTTCCCTTCTCAATGCCGGATATTTTGTTCCCGTGGTACTTACGGCCTTTTTCGGTAAACCCGAAGACGGGGGAACCGGGCCATCCGATGTCCGCCTGCTCGAGACCCGTCCGCTGATTCTGTTGATGGTGATTCCCTTATGCATTACTGCGGCCATTTCCGTACTCATCGGCATACGGCCGGATCTGCTGCTGACCCTTGTCCATCTTCTGATGTGAGGCTTTTATGGGACGATTGATGACCTGGCTCCGGGAGCGGGCCTTGTGGTTCAAATGGCTGTTTTTCGCCTTTCTCGGTGGGGCGGTGGCCTATGATTTCATGGCGGAGCGCCATGAGCCCCATTTTTTCGGGGACACCCTGATCGGATTCTGGAGCGTATTCGCCCTTCTGGGCTGCCTTGGCATGATCGTGCTGTGCAAGGGCATTTCCCACGCCTGGCTTATGAAGCAAGAGGATTATTACGATGACAAGTAGTATGCTTTCGCCTCTGGCCCTGCTGCACCCCTGGCTTGTGCATCCGGCCACCCTTTTTATTCTGGGAGCCCTGCTCATGCCCGTGCTCTGCCGGGTAAAACTCAAAAATGCCGCTCTGGTGATCCTTCCCCTGCTGGCCTTCTTCCAGATCAACGCCCTGCCCGAAACCTTTGGTCAGGTGTCCTGGATGGGGTTTGATCTTGTTTTTGGCAAGGTGGACAAGCTCACCTATGTCTTCCTCCATGTCTTCACCCTTATGGCGGTGATCGGTTCCTTCTTTGCCCTCAAGGTGGAGGACTGGGGCCAGCACACCGCCGCCTGGCTCTATGTGGCGGGCTCTCTCGGGGTGACACTGGCCGGGGATTACCTCACCCTCTTTGTCTTCTGGGAACTCATGGCCGTGGCTTCCACCTTTCTTGTCTGGTACAGGAAAAAGAAGAAATCCATTGAAGCGGGTTTCCGCTATCTTCTGGTGCATATGCTGGGGGGGCTTGTGCTTCTGGCGGGGATCTTCCTCAAATACCGGGCCACGGGCGGGGATCTTTCCTTTGTGCAGATTCTGCCATCGGATGCGGGTCTTGCCGATTACCTCATCATGATCGGCTTCATGCTCAATGCCGCCGTACCGCCCATCCATGCCTGGCTGCCCGATGCCTATCCCGAAGCCACGGTGACGGGGGCGGTCTTCATGTGCGCCTTTACCACCAAAACGGCGGTCTATGTCCTTGCCAGAGCCTTCCCCGGCTTTGAGGCCCTCGCCATTATGGGTGCCATCATGACCCTTTACGGGGTTGCCTACGCCGTCATTGAAAACGATGCCCGCCGTATCCTGGCCTATCACATCGTCAGTCAGGTGGGGTACATGGTCTGCGGTGTGGGGATCGGAACGGCCATGGCCATCAACGGAGCCGTGGCCCATGCCTATGCCCATATTCTCTACAAGGCCCTGCTCTTCATGGGTGCCGGGGCTGTGCTGGAAATGACGGGCCGCTCCAAACTCAACGAGCTGGGCGGACTCTACGGGAAAATGCCCCTGACCCTGATCTTCACCGTCATCGGCGGCATTGCCATTTCGGGTTTCCCCCTCACCTCGGGCTTTGTGTCCAAATCCATGATCATTGCCGCAGCGGGTGAAGCCCACAGAACGGGGCTTCTCCTCATGCTCACGCTGGCGGCCGTGGGAACCTTTCTTTCCGTCGGCATCAAGCTGCCCTATTACATCTGGTATGGCGGCAAATCCGAGCCTTCGGTACCCCATGCCCAGGATCCTCCGGGATGCATGCTCTGGGCCATGGCCATGGCGGCCTTCATGTGCTTTTTCCTCGGGGTGCATCCGGAGTTCCTCTACCGTATGCTGCCCTTTGAGGTACATTATGAACCCTACACGGCCTATCACCTCTCCGAAACCCTCCAGCTTCTGGGCTTTACGGGGCTGGGTTTCTATCTCATGGTAAAAAAACTGGGGCCGGAGCCGAAGATGAATCTCGATCTGGACTGGTTCTACCGCAAGGGAAGCCTCGGTTTCATGGCCTTTGCAAAGGGGCCTCTGTCCCGGGCCAACGACGGGGTGGGGGAGGTGTACCGCACCATCGGTCTCGCCTGGATCATGGTGACGGCAAGGGCCCTGTCCTGGTTTGACAGGGAAGGCATTGACTATGTGGTGGACGGCTCCGCCAAAGGGGTGCTGGATGCGGGAGACAGGCTCCGCCAGGCCCAGACGGGAAAAATTCAGCATTACATCGGCGCTGCGGCAATTCTGCTGTTTGGCATCATGATCGTGGTGATCCTCCTTTAAAAAACCGAAGACCCGGATACGGTATTCAAGATGACAAATGTTCTCCTTTCCAACAGTCTGGCTTATCCCATTCTCTCGGTGGTGCTGCTGACGCCTCTGGCCGGCGCTGCCTGCTGCTTTTTCATCCGGAACCAGACCATCCTGAAACTCTGGGGTCTTCTGGTCACCCTCATGACAGCGGCGCTCAGCCTGCCGCTCTGGACGGCCTTTGACCGCAGCACGGCAGCTTACCAGTTTGTGGAGGTGATGGACTGGTTTCCCGCCATCGGCCTTTCCTACCAGCTGGGGGTGGACGGCATTTCCGTTCTTCTCGTGCTGCTCACCACCCTCATCATGCCCCTTTGCATTCTCTGCTCCTGGAAATACATTGAGCACCGTCTGGCGGAATTCATTTTCGCCATTCTTGTGATGGAAGCCGCCATGATCGGGGTTTTTGTCAGCCTGAACACGGTGCTCTTCTATATTTTCTGGGAAGCCATGCTCATCCCCATGTACCTGCTCATCGCGGTCTGGGGCGGACCCCGCAAAGATTATGCGGCCATCAAATTCTTCCTCTACACCTTTGTGGCCTCCATCTTCTTTCTTGTGGCCATCATCGCCCTCAGGGTCAAGGTGGGCACCTTCTTCATCCCGGATCTCATGGCAGCTTCCTACAGCTTTGGCTGGCAGGCCTGGATTTTTGCGGGCTGCGCTCTGGCCTTTGCCGTGAAGATTCCCATGTTTCCCTTCCACACCTGGCTTCCCGCCGCCCATGTGGAAGCGCCTACGGCAGGTTCCGTGATTCTGGCTTCCATTCTTTTAAAAATGGGCGGTTACGGCTTTCTGCGTTTCTGTCTGCCTATGGCACCCCAGGCCACGGAGTTTTTCGCCCCCTTTTTCATCGTTCTCTCCCTGGTGGGAATCCTTTACGGTGGTTATCTGGCTCTGGGCCAGAGTGACATTAAAAAACTCATTGCCTATTCTTCCGTGGGCCACATGGGCTTTGTGACCTTGGGGATTTTCCTTCTCAACATGGAAGGTCTCAAAGGAGCCATGCTCCAGATGATCAACCACGGCATCACCACGGGTGCTCTCTTTATCTGCATCGGCATCATCTATGAGCGCACCCACTCCAGGGAGCTTCAGGACAATGCGGCGCTGGGCATGTTCATGCCGGTTTATGTGACCTTCCTCGGGATATTTTCCCTTTCTTCTCTGGCCTTCCCCGGAACCAACAGCTTTGTGGGCGAGTTTCTCGTTCTTATGGCAGCATTCCGCACCCAGCCTCTGGTGGGCGCCATCGCCATCCCCGGTGCCATTCTGGCAGCGGCCTATATGCTGCGGATGCTTCAGAAGATGGTCTGGGATAAAAGTGACGGCCACGCCCATCCCCATGGGGAGGCCGCACTGGAGGGCCTGCATGGACATGGAGGGGAAGAAGGGGGCCATGGCGATGATCATGGTCATGAGAGAAAACTCTGGGATCTGGATCTCCGGGAGATGGCCTGTCTGGCCTTCCTTGTGGTCTTTGTCTTCTGGATCGGCCTGCATCCCCAGCCCGTGCTTTCCGTGATGGATGCCAGCATCAGCCACCTTCTGGAACAGGTGGCCGCAGGTCAGGGGGTACTGGAAGCCGGAACCGGCCACTGAAAGGGTTTTCGGGCCGGGAGCTTCGGTGTTCAGGAATCTTTATTTCCGTTTTTTTTGAACATGCACTTGCCAACCTCAAGGTTTAGGATCGATACACCATGGATATGATGGAATTTCTCCCCGAACTGGTCCTCATCGGGATGACCCTGGTCTTTTTCGGGCTTTCCCTGTTCAATGCCGCTCCGGCCCTGGTGGGCAGGGTTGCCCTGGGAGGCTCAGGTATTCTCATCCTTGCAGCTGTGGCTGGCCTGAACGCCGAAGGCATGCTCTTTTTTGATGCTTACCGCGTGGATCTGTTTTCTCAGACCTTCAAGCTGATTCTGGCCGCAGGCCTGGCCGGTGTTCTGGCCCTGGCTTCGGGGTTTCCGGGGGTGCGGAGGGAGCTTTCCGCAGAATATGCCATGTTCCTTTCCATCTCTGCCATGGGACTCACCTTCCTTGTCAGTGCGGTGGAGCTGCTCACCCTCCTGCTCTGCCTTGAGATTTCCTCCTTTGCCCTTTATGTGGCCATTCCCATGCGCAAAGGGGCCCACCGGACCCAGTATGAGGCGGGTCTCAAGTACGTGCTCTTCGGGGCGCTGTCAACGGGTATCACGGTTTTTGGCATGAGCTATGTGGTGGGGCTTACGGGTACCACCTATATTGCAGAACTTGGCCCCCTGCTGCCGGGGCTTCTTTCTTCCCAGCCCCTGGGGCTTATCGGTTTTCTCCTGATTCTTACGGGCTTTTTCTACAAGCTGGCTCTTTTCCCCATGCACTTCTGGACTCCCGATGTCTATGAAGGGGCCGCCAACGAAACCACAGCCTTTGTGGCCACCCTGCCCAAGATTGCGGCCGTGGCCCTTCTCATCCGCCTTGTGGCGGCATGTGGCGTGGACTCTGGCCATCTTGTGTGGATTCTTGGGGTATTTGCCGTCCTTTCCATGACCTACGGCAACCTCGCCGCTCTGGTGCAGACCGATATCAAACGTCTTCTGGCCTATTCCTCCATCGCCCATGCCGGTTATGTCATGGTGGGTATCCTTGCCATGGGGCCGGAAGGCTTCAGCGCGGCCATCTATTATGTTTTCGGTTATCTTGTCATGAGCCTTGGCTGTTTCTATGTGGTCTGTCAGGTGGCAACTTCCGGCGACAACTTAAGCCTCGACGGCCTGAAGGGCCTGCACCGCAGATCCCCCCTTCTTGCCTTCACCCTGGCCGTTGCAGCCTGTGGTATGGCGGGGATTCCCCCTGCCGTGGGCTTTCCCACCAAGTTTCTCGTGTTTACCGCAGCCATCTCCAAGGGCTATTACGGCCTTGTCATTCTTGCGGTGATCAATGCGGCCATCTCCGCCTTTTACTATCTGAAACTGGTGCGGGCTGCCTATGCCCTGCCCGAAGGGGAGGTGGCCGGGGAAAAACTTACCCTGGGGCTTCCCGCAGCCCTTTTCGGTATGCTGATTACCGCTGTTGTGCTGGCAGCCGGTATCTTCCCGGAACCCCTGGTGGCCATGGCAAAGGATGTGGTGGCCTTGCTGCAATAAAAAAAACGAAATGCTATGCGGAGAAAAAACTGTTTTTTCCTGGAAAACTAAAAACCAGAGCCGGAATTCTGACCTTGTGTCAGATTCCGGCTCTGGTTTTTTCTGGCGGAAGGGAGAGATGCTTTGGAAGAAATCTATGGGGGGAGAAAGTGCTTATTGGGAAACCATCCAGACATAGAGTTCTTTGGTGGCGGGATCTTCCCAGATCTGTCGAATCACAGCACGGATGGTCTCTCCGGAAGTGGTTTGTATGCTTACCGTTTCCATCTGGGTTGTCGCGCTTTCCTGGGAGCCTGAGGTGTGGGTGGCCTGCCAGGATTGTACTTGTGTTCCCTTTTGTCTTGCAAGCTCATCAATGGCATTGGAAATGGCCAGTTGCCGCTGGGCCTGGGGACCACGGATATGAACACGGGCAATGCCAACGCCCCCCATACGACCGTCAGGGGAGGGGTTGTGGATGAATGCGGGACGGGTATCTGTACGGTGGGATCCTGTGGAGCGGGTATGCGGGGCACATGCCGTGATGGCAAGGGCAAGGGTAAGACAGAGGAAAAGCTTTACGGACATGCAGTTTCTCCTTTCTCATGACCTGACAGGCATGGATGGATCACCTGCCATCTCAGGCCTGTATCAATTCCCCCACCTTTATTCTCCAGGGTTCTGGTTTGCCTTGGGAGCTGTGATCAGATGCAGGGTGAATCTTAAAAAACAGCAGGCCCCCTTTACAGGACGGCCTGCTGTTTGTGGTATTTAGTTATTGAAATCCTGGAATTCCTTGGAAACAACGGCGTCCAGCTCATCGTGGGCTTTTTTGGCCTGGAACTGCTGCCAGAGGGCTTTATCGTTCTTATACGAAGAGGTGACCGCTTCCTTGGCCGCCTCACGTACGGATTCGGGATCGACAACCATCCACACATGGATATCACCAGCAGGAGATTGCCACATGGCCCGCTGTTTGGAGCCTGTAAGGGCCTGGTTGGCAACCTGGCGGGAGACCTGGGAAGAAACACGGTCTACGGTTTCGTCATCGCCAAGCCCTGTGGCCTGGGTGAAGTTTTTGACCATGTTCTGCACCTTGACATTCATCTGACGGGCCAGTTCATCCCGTCCATTGGCCATGGCTTCTGTCCGGGCAAAGGCAAAGCCAGCCTTGCCGATTTTGGCGATACCGACTGCTGAAATTCCCCCTTCGATATCAGGATTGCATACCCAGTGGGGAGCATCCTTGCACATATCGGGAACACCGGTGGCGACGGGGGTCTGTTTGGGAGCGCAGGCGGCAAGGAAGACCGCAAGGCCCACAAGCATGAGGGTGTGGAGCAGGTGCTTTTTCATTGAATCCTCCATTTTGTTTTTACGGTAGGGGTTTAATTGCCTTTGCAGCGGGTTTGTATTTTCAGGTTCTGTCCAGAAGACGGGTTGTGCTGCAATCTTCACAGAACCTGAACGCTTGAGGTCGCTGAGGCAGAAAACAGGCATGGTTCTGAAGCCTGTCCTCTCTCCTCTTGAAGTTGAAAAACATACAACGTATCCGGCAAAGCTTCAATATCTTCTTTGGCGTTTCAGCGGCCTTCATACCGGGGTTGGTAGCCTTTGTACCGTGGGGTTACCTTTTTCATGTAGGTGCGGGTTTCTTCATGGGGAAGATCTTTGACGAGCTTGTTGTAAACCGCTTCCGGAGGCATGGTGTTGATGATTTCCGCAGCACGCCGGATATTGGTTTTTCCCGTAAAGGCCCTTGCCACGTTCCCTGCTCCGGTGTTGTAGGCGGCGATGCTGCAGTAGAGCCTGCTTTCCGGGTTCTTGATGGCGGATAAATAGCGATAATACAGGATGTGCAGGTAGGCGGCACCCATCTTGATATTGTTGTCCGCATTGTAGAGATAGGAAGGGGAGAGCAGTTTCTGCTGTCCGTAG
This sequence comes from Desulfobotulus sapovorans DSM 2055, assembly GCF_059569355.1. Lineage (NCBI taxonomy): Bacteria > Pseudomonadati > Thermodesulfobacteriota > Desulfobacteria > Desulfobacterales > Desulfobacteraceae > Desulfobotulus > Desulfobotulus sapovorans. The sequence goes on from NZ_JCANVJ010000003.1 coordinate 59,261, forward strand.
ACCAGGGCGGAGGCATCCTTGCCTGCGGACTGGGGGACGATCTGCATCAGGCCGTAAGCGGGGACATGGGATTTTGCCATGGGATTGAAGGAACTTTCACTGTGCATGATGGCGGCAATAAAGGCCGGATCAATTCTGCGTTCTTTGGCATACCGCAGGATTTCCTTGTCGTAGGTTTCGGCTTTGTCACTGAGTGAGACCTGGGGCAGGGTGATGGTGAAGGTATGAATACGGTTGGCAGGGTTCGGTGCCGGTCTTTGGGTTTCCTCACTCTTGTTTGCAAGTTCCGTTGCGGTACTGAGTACCTGCCGGGCACTGGGTTTTTCTGTTCCCGTGAGGGCTTTGGTCAGGATGGGTTCGGGCTTGACGGTGTCGGTCACCACATTCTGGGAGGCTTCGGTCACCCGTTTTTCAATGTTTCGGGAAAGGGTGTCGTTTTCAAACGCTTTGGCGGATGTTGCCGTGACCAGCGTTTTCAGACGTTCCTCCAGTTCTTTTTTTACGTCTTTTTTGTCCGCAGGGGCCTGGATTTCCACGACAATGGTATTCTTTTCAAAGTCCACCAGGGTACGGTTTTTCATGTTCTGACTGTATTCCACCCACTGGGTTGGGGTACTTAAGACCTCATCTCCCCAGGACTTTTTGATCTGGCTTTTGTAGTTTGCAAATTCTTCCTGGATAATCTTCTGATATTCCTGAAACTCTTTGTTGATCTGCTCCTGATAACTGCCAAAGGCACTCTGCTGTTCCTTCATATAGTCTTCAAAGGATTGGGCCAGAGCGGAAGAGGCCAGCAGCAGGGCCGGGAAGATCAGGGCCAGAATGCGTTGGGGGAAAAAGCGCATGGCAGAACTCCTTGGGCTGTGGATTGGAAAATAAGGGGGAACATTCAGGTTCAAGCTTTGCAGTATAAGCCCCGGAACCGAAAGATGCAATCCCCCCGGCTCTGATGGTGTTCTGCTTTTAGGAGGGATGAAGACAGGAAATGGAAAAGTTTTTTTGTCCTTTTGGGATAAAGAAAGGCTTATTTTTTGCGGGGTCATGGGGTATAAAAAACATGAAAAAAGTTGGCCCTCTGGGGGATTTTACTATGCAAAATCTTGAGTGATGGGGAAGGGGAGAAAAATGTTCTGGAATCGTCTGGCTTCTTTTCTTTTTGTTGTGTCTGTTATGACCGCAGGGCCTTTTTTTTACGCAGGAGCACTGCTTATCCGGCTTGTGACCCGGCCCTTTGATGCCCGTTTGCGTTTTCTGCATCTTTATACCTGTTTCTGGTCTACCTGCCATTACTGGACCATGCCGACCTGGAAGTTTGTGGTAAGCGGTAAAGAGCACATTGACCCGGAAGTCACCTATGTGGTGATTTCCAACCACCAGTCCCAGCTCGATATCCTGGCGGCTTTCCGCACTTTTTTTCATTTCAAGTGGGTTTCAAAGATTGAGGTTTTCCAGTTGCCCTTTATCGGCTGGAACATGAGGCTGAATGACTACATCCCCCTGAAAAGGGGGGATAAGGACAGTATTCTGGAAATGCTGGACAAATGCCGGACAACGTTGAAAAAGGGAAGTTCCGTTTTCATTTTTCCCGAAGGCACCCGCAGCGAAACCGGTATCCTGCGTCCTTTCAAGCCCGGAGCTTTTCAGCTTGCCCATGAACTGAAGCTGCCCATTCTGCCCATTGCCATTGATGGCACCCGGGATGTCCTGCCCAAGTACAGTCTGGAGCTGAAAAGTCAGGCACCCATGAAAATCCAGATACTGCCCCCCGTTCCCTATGCGGAGTTTCAGCATATGGGCGTGGAGGAGACAGCTGCTTTTTTTCGCAGAAAAATCGGTGCCCATGTCCGGGCCCATACGGAAGATGTCACGGAACCGGTTCTGCTTCGCAGTCTCTAGAAGAGTGTACGTTTTTGGGAGCTTGACGGAAGGGTGCGGAAACGGGGGGAAGAATCCGGAAAAGTCGGTTTCGGAGCCGATCACCGTGGTCGTTCTGGGATTGTATGCCAGGTTCAGCAGAACCCGTCTGGAATTCCAGGACGGATCAGACGGGTCTTTATCCTGTCAGGTCTGAATGAATTCCGTTTTTTCCAGGGCCAGCTCAATGTGAAATTTTTTTCCATTGACATTGAATACCATGCGGCGGTTGTCCCTGTAGTCGCAATCCAGAATCAGGGTGATGGCGGAGTTGAGGGCAAGGGCCTTGGGCTGACCGCAAAAGCTGGAGAGTTGAAATTTATCCTCTACGGTACGCATGAGAAGCCCCATGATCTGGTTGGTCATTTCCCCGATGCTGTCCGCCACCTCATTGGAGGTGTAATCTTTGGCCAGTTCATCCTTTGGAATCCCCATGCTGGTCATATAATGGGTGTAAAGCTCCATGGAGGCCCCACCGGAAAAATTCATGACCGCAAGGCCGTTGTAATCACCGGTAAACTGTACGAAACAACCGATTTCGGGCTTCATGGTAACCTTGGGGATTTCCTGGAAGGTGGTGGAATATTTGATGGATTGCCGGGTACTGGATTCCAGTACATGCCGGGTAGCCTTGCAGAGAACCAGGGCGATCTGGTCGATGGTGGAGAGTTTTTTTTCGCTATCCATAAAAGGAAAATCCTTTCCCTGATGTGAAACAGTGGGTGACAAGGGCAGGGTACGGCCAGAAAACATGAAGATCATAGCCTAAGAAGCAGAGGATTTCCAATGGAAAACCCGGCAGAGGCCGGGGCAGGGGGCTTTGCGGGGTCGGGAGCCGGTATCAGTCCCCCTGGCGGATGGATCTTGCGCCGTATCGGGCCGTGAGGATGGCGCCTCCGAGAAAGGTACCTTCCAGTGCGCCTTTGCCGTGCATGTTGCCACCTCCGAACCCGGCACATTCCCCTCCGGCAAAGAGACCGGGGATGGGCTGGTCGTTCAGATCGAGTACCCGGCTGTGCAGGTCGGTACGAATCCCCCCCAGGGATTTTCTTGTCAGGATAAAGGTTCGGATGGCAATGAGGGGACCTGCTGCGGGATCGAGAATCTTCTGGAAATTGCAGATCCGCAGGCGATCCCCCCTGTATCTGCGGCTGATGGCGATGCGGCGGAGCTGATCGTCTGTGAAAAAGGCAGGCCCCCAGTCAATCTGCCTGTCATATTCCCGGATGGCGTCTTCCATGGCCTGAAGATTGAGGATGGTTTCCGGTGCTCTGGTTTGCATTTTCCGGGCAAGTTCCGCAAGGGTCGGCGCTGTAAAAATCTCGTCGGATTCCCGGATGAGCCTGTCTGTCAGTTCCCTGTTGCCAAAGAGCAGCTCTTTTATCATGCGGAAAAATTTTCTGTGGCGGAAGGCCGTCATGTAATCACATCCGGACACGGCCAGTTCTCTGAGGGCAATTTTACGGTTAAGTACCAGCCAGGAGAAGGATTCCTTTTCCCGGCAGAGCCGTTCCACAAGGTAGCCGGTATCCGTATAGCCCATGAGGGGCAGAGGGCCAATGCGCTCTCCTCTGGCGTTGAGCCAGAGGGCGGATCGGGGGGGCACCAGGCTCAGACCATGGTCTTCCAGCAGGCTTTTCGGGTAGGGAATTCCTGCGGCATAATGCCAGTGACGATCCAGGTGATCCAGTTTGCCGCCAATGGTCGCCACCGCCCCATGGATACGGCCATCGGCAAAGCGGTGGCTGCCGTTCAGGAGTTTTTGGGGAAGATTTTGCAGATGCGTGGGCCAGTGTTTGCGCACCAGGGAAAGATCGCCGCCACAGATGCCCCCTGCGGCCAGGAAAACCCGTTCTCCTCTGGCCTCAAAGGGTCTGCCCGTACCCTGCATGGCCCCTGTGCATCCGCTGATGCATCCATCCTGAAGGCTCAGGCTTTCCACACGGTGACCAAAGCGGAAGGTGAGACGGTGGCGGTTGGGATGGGCCTCAATACGTTTCAGGATACATTCCATGATGCGGTATCCCGTACCCCAGGCGATGTGCCAGCGGGGGAGAGAATTGGCTGTGTGCAGCATGCCCCTTTCCGGCCAGTTGACCACAGGGAGAAAGCGGACACCAAGATCTGTCAGGAAGTCAAAGATCTCTTTTCTGGAATGTTCCACATAGGATCGGGCCCAGGCTTTGGACCAGTGGTCCTCCTTGCGGAAGCGGGCCACCCGTTTCCAGTCTTCCCAGGCCACCTCCGGCGTGTCCGGAATTCCCATGCGCTTTTGCAGGGGGGTTTGCACGGCGCAGATGCCGCCAAAGGATTCCCTTGCCAGTCCTCCCAGACGTTCTTCCCTGTCCCTGTCCAGAACAAGAAGGGAAAGACCGCTGTCCAGGAGTTCCAGGGCGCAGACGAGACCGGCGATACCGCCGCCAACAATGATGACATCGCTGTGATAGACAGGGGCTGGGGCAAACATGAACGGTGTTCCTTGGCTTTTTTTGAACGGAACGGCTCCATTTCAGGGATGGAGACAGGGAAAAATAAAGCGGCCATCTTTAAGGATGGAGTTCACGCTGCCCCATCCCTGTGTTATTGTCAACCGATTTTGACGGTCGGATCTTCCGGAGGTTCGGGAGGCTGGATGTCGGAAACCATAACTTTCCGGAGGTTGCATGATCAGCCCCTTGTTTGATAATTACCGGGCCTTGCTGGTTCGGGTGGAAGCCCATCTGGAGGCCATCCGGAAACGGGCCGGATCGCTGATGGTCTGCCAGAAGGGCTGTGACGGGTGCTGCCGCCATATCACGGTTTTCAGTGTGGAGGCCTGTTTTATGGCTTCGGCCCTGGCGGATCTTCCCCTGGAGAGGCAGGCTGCCATCCGGGAGCGGGCTGCGGGAGCGGATCGGGACGGGGAATGCCCCCTGTTGTGGGAAGGAGCCTGTGAGCTGTATGCGGTGCGGCCCATCATCTGCCGCACCCATGGCTATCCCCTGCTGATTGAGGATGAAGAGGGAGCTTTTGTGGATTGTTGTCCCTTAAATTTTACAGACAATATGACAGCTGCCATTTCCATGGCCCTTGCCCTGGAACCGCTGAACCGTATGCTTGTGGCGGTACACACGCTGTTTTTGAAGGAAAGCGGTATGACCGAGAGGCTCCCGGCGCGAATGACCCTGGCCGATGCCCTGTTGCTGTCCTGGCCTTTGAAGGGAAAGAATGTAGATGAAAAAGGAAGTGGTAATCCGTGACAGGGGCGTGGAAGCCTTAGCCAGGCGGCACCCCTGGGTTTTTTCCGGCGCAGTTCAGGAGGTACGGGGTACCCCCGGGCCGGGTGAAACCGTCGCCCTTGTGGATGCAAGGGGACAGTGGCTGGGATGGGGAGCCTATTCTCCGAATTCCCAGATCCGGGTGAGAGTCTGGAGTTTTGATCCTGAAGAGAGAATTGACGGGAATTTTTTTCAGCAGCGCATACAGGCTGCGGCTTCGGTACGGTCGGGATTGTATCCCAATGGATCGGTGAGTGCCCTGCGCCTTGTATCCGGAGAGTCGGACGGACTTCCGGGGCTTATCGTGGATCGTTATCACCGGGTGGCAGTCTGCCAGTTTCTTTCCGCAGGCCAGGAGTTCTGGAAATCTGCCATTGTTGAGGCCCTGAGCGCCCTTCCCGGCATCGAAAGTGTGTATGAACGCTCCGATGCCGAAGTCCGGAAAAAGGAGGGGCTTCCATTGGAAAAAGGGCTGCTTTACGGGCCGGAGCCCGAAGCCCGGCTGGAGATTCGTGAAGGGCGGCTGCGTTTTTGGGTGGACATACGGGAAGGCCACAAAACGGGGTTTTATCTGGATCAGAGGGAAAACCGCAGCCGGGTCATGGCCCATGCCTCGGGGCTGCGGGTTTTGAATGTTTTTTCCTATACCGGGGGCTTTGGCATTGCCGCTCTGGTGGGGGGAGCCTCAAAGGTTGTGAACATTGACTCTTCCCGCCCCGCACTGGATATGGCCGAAGAAAACCGTATCCTGAACGGTGCCTGTTCCGATGATATGGAAAATGTGGAGGGGAATGCCTTTCAGGTGCTGAGAGCCTTCCGGAACGAGGGGCGTCTCTTTGATGTGGTGGTGCTGGATCCTCCGAAATTTGCGGAATCGAGAGCCCAGCTGAACCGGGCCGCCAGGGGATACAAGGATATCAATATTCTGGGGATGCAGCTTCTGGCTCCGGGGGGACTGCTGTTCACCTATTCCTGTTCCGGCGCCATGCATCCGGATCTCTTTCAGAAGATTGTTGCGGATGCCGCCCTGGATGCCCGGCGTGAGGGACGGATTGTGCGCAGGCTGGGGCAGTCACCGGATCATCCCGTTGGCCTGAATTTTCCGGAAGGGGACTATCTGAAAGGTCTGATGGTGCAGCTTTTTTAGGGGATGCTATCCCAAAAAATTTAATTCATGAATATGGAGAGTCAAAAGATGGATAAGATCTGCGCTCTGAGCGTTTTGGATGGCCGTTACCGGAGACTGACCGAGGATTTACGGGATCTTTTTTCCGAATACGGTCTGATCCGTCACCGCCTTGTGGTGGAGCTGCGCTGGCTGCGTTTTCTGGTGGAAAACCTGAGACTGGTTTCTCTTTCCCCGGAAGATCTGGATCGTGTGGAGGGGATCGTGGCAGGTTTCGGGCCGGAAGAGGCCCTGAAGATCAAGGCCATTGAACGGGTGACCAACCATGATGTGAAGGCGGTGGAGTACTACATCAAGGAAAGACTGGAAGAGATGGGGCTGGGGGCTGTCAAGGAATGGGTGCATTTTGCCTGCACCTCCGATGACATCAACAACACGGCCTATGCCCTGATGCTGAAGGGGGGGCGGGATTTTATTCTGGCCAGAGCCCAGGAGATCCTGGAAGCCCTTGAAAATCTTGCCCGAACGGGCCGCAGTGCGGCCATGATGAGCCGCACCCACGGTCAGCCCGCAACCCCCACCACCATGGGCAAAGAAATGGTGAACTTTGCCTGGCGTCTGCGTCAGGAGATGAAAAGCCTTCTGGCCGTGGAAATCGGTGCCAAGATGAACGGGGCCACGGGAAACTTCAACGCCCATGTGGCGGCGTTTCCGGATGTGAACTGGATCGAGGCCTCCAGGGCCTTTCTTTCCGGATCTCTGGGGGTTTCCCCCATTTTATACTCCACCCAGATCAATCCCAACCACAGCATTGCCCAGGTGCTCCATGGCATGGTGCGGATGGCCGGTGTGCTCATGGATCTGGATCGTGACATGTGGGGCTATATCAGCCTCGGGTATTTCCGCCAGCGTCTCAAGGAAGGGGAGGTGGGATCCTCCACCATGCCCCACAAGGTCAACCCCATTGATTTTGAAAACGGGGAAGGCAATCTGGGGCTGGCCGTGGCCCTGATGGAGCATATGGCCTTCAAGCTGCTTCAGAGCCGTTTTCAGCGGGATCTTACGGATTCCACGGTGCTGCGGAACATGGGGGCGCTTTTTGGGTATATGGCCATTGGGTGCCGCAATACCCTCAAAGGTCTCGGCAAGGTGGCGCTGGATCCCGGCAGGCTGGAGGAAGATCTGACCGCCAATCCCGAACTCCTTGCCGAACCTGTACAGACGGTGATGCGGGTATACGGTGAGGACAATCCCTATGAAAAGCTCAAGGAACTGACCCGGGGCCGGAGAATGACCCTGGAAGACTTTACCCGGCTCATTGATTCCCTGGAAAAAGTACCCGAAGAGGCCAGAAAAGCCATGCACAGGTTGACACCCGCAGGCTATACGGGGCTTGCCGAGGCTCTGGTGGATCAGTATTTTTCAGAAACGGGTGTGTAGAACGGGGGCGGGCTTTATGTTTTCATGACCCCGTCCGATAAAGCAGAAACACGCCACGTCTTTTGAGAAAAACCTTATGGGATGCAGAGGGGGAGAGAATGCAAAAAAGCCACATACCGGGTTTTATGCTGTGGGTCTTTTTTCTTTTTTCATATACGGGTGTTGCTGCCGAGGCCCTGAATACCCTGGTGGTGCTCCGGGATGGCAGCCATATCCGTTCCCTGTACTTTGAAGGGGCTTCTGTTCCCAGAGAGGAGGGCCTCCCCCTTCATGACAGTTCCCGGCGGCTGCGGGATCTGAACATTGCCGCCCTTCGTTTTGACCACAATGGCAAGCGTATTTTTCTCCCCATGGAGGAGGCCGTACGTTCCTTTGCCAGGGTGGAGCTGCTGACTGTTCCCGGCCCGGGCCAGGATTTTCTTTCCCTGCGTATGACACCGAAAAAGGGAAAAGCCTTTGATGTGGAAAGGGCGGCCTTGATACGTCATGTGGGGGAGGAATATCCTGCAAGGGAAATCGAAATCGAAAAGTACATGGCCCATGAGGGGGCGTGGCGCGGGGATATTCTGCCCATGGCCGAGGTTCGGGAAATCCATTTTGTGGAAAAAGAGCGGAAGGAGGAACCCCTTGAAGAAGAAAGAGTTCTTGTTGGCGCTCCTGTTTCCGGAGACGGGCATTCCGTAGAAGCCCTGACAGAGCTGCTGCTGGTCATGGCAAAGACCGGCGGTAAGGCAGGGCGTTTGAGCTTTGATATCCGCTTTGATGTGAACTCCGCCAATCTTACCCCTGCTTCCCGGGCGGTTCTGGATCGTCTGGCGGCAGCCTTGCGGGATTCCCGTCTTGGCGGAACCCGTTTCCGCCTTGGAGGCCATGCCGATTCCACGGGGAAGGCCGCCCATAACCTGGCCTTGAGCCGCAGGCGGGCGGACAGTGTGCGCACCTATCTTGTGCAGCAGGGCAGAATAGAGGCCTACCGTCTGGAGTCCGCAGGCTATGGCGATACCCGGCCCGTGGCTTCGAATAAAACCTCTGAGGGGCGGCGTGCCAACCGCAGGGTGGAGGTGGAGTTTCAGCCTCCCGGTTAGGGATGTGCCATGCGTTGCCGAAGGTCTGATTTTTCCTGAAAGTTGATTTGACCTGATTACTTTTGAAACCCTGAAGCCGCTTTCTTGCAGGAATGTATACTGTGCCCCCTGATTAGCGACGGAATTGTCTTTTTTTGTGGGAACCTGACGGGCCATATCACTGAAATGATTTTTAATTTCAGTGATATGGCTTTTTTTTGTTTCTGGCATGTTTTGTGAATAAGAACCTTTTCGGATGTTAAACCAAGGAGGTTTGCTGTGTTTCAGGAAAATAATGGCCCGGAAGCCCTGGGGCGTGTCAGAACGGTATCCTCCTTTTCCCTTTCCGGTGTCCGGTCTCTGGTTTCCCTCAGGGGGAATCACTATGAGGGGCAATGGGCGGGGGTGACCCTGCATTCTGTTTTTCAGCCCGTCTACAGTCTGGCGCACAAGCGTATCGCCGGTTTTGAGGCCCTGGTACGGCCCGTGGGAAGGGAGGGAAATCCTGTTGCGCCACCGGAGTTTTTTAAGGGCTTGTCCACCGATGCCCTGGTGCTGGCGGATCGCCTGTGCCGTGCCCTTCATGTGGCCAATTTCCAGTTTTTTCGTCAGCCGGATACCTGGCTTTTTCTGAATGTCGCCACGGAAGTGGCTGTCCATGCCCGGCGTTATGGATCTTTTTTTACGGAACTTCTTGATTTTTATGACCTGTCTCCGGCTTCCGTGGTGGTGGAGGTGGTGGAACATCCATCGGAAGATCCCCTGCGTATGGATGCGGGTATTTCTTTTTTCAGAGATCTGGGCTGTCTGATCGCCATGGATGATTTTGGCACAGGGGCATCGAATTTTGAGCGCATCTGGCGGTTTTCTCCCCATATTGTGAAGCTGGAAAGGGGGATGATTGCCCGTGCCGGTAAGGAGTCACGAACCCGCCGCATGTTGCCCGGCATTGTGTCGCTTCTGCATCAGGCCGGAGCCCTGGTACTGGTGGAGGGGGTTGAGGATGAAGAAGAGGCCCGCATCGCCATGGAGGCGGATGCGGATCTGGTTCAGGGATTTTTTTTCGGCAGGCCCCTGGCAGAGCCTCCCGAGGGAGGGCCTGATTTTGAGAGGCTTTTTGAGGGAAGCAAGACCGAAGCCAGGGACAAGGAAACCTGCTGGCGTCAGAAAAACAAAGAGGTGCTTGCGGCGTTTTCCCGATCTCTGGAGATGCTGGTTTCCGGGGAAAGGCCACAGGCCGCTTTTCGGAATCTTCTTGAGGATTCCCGTGTACTCCGGTGCTATCTGCTGCGTCCTTCCGGGGTGCAGGAGGGGCCGACCCTGGTGGCGGCAGGACGGGGACAGCCCCCGGATCCGCGCTTTGCCCCGCTCCAGGAAGGCCGCAGCGGAGACTGGTTCCGAAGGCCTTATTTCAAAAGAGCGTTGCGCACTCCGGGCCGCATCCGGGTAACCCCTCCCTATCGTTCCATTACGGGTGAAGGTCTGTGCCAGACCCTGTCCTGCCATGTGTCGGCAGAATCGGGAAGCTGGGTGGTCTGCTGTGACCTTTTTTTTGAAGAGGAGGGCTGATGGATAAGGCCGTTGTTGAAGAGGATCACAGTGTCTCTGAGCCATTTTCCGGGCAGAGATGAAAAGGATGTATCAGGATGTTCACGGGTAAGGGAGGCGGGTATGCTGCTGAACAGAAGAAGGGTGCAGGTTCGGGGAGAGGATGTCTTTTCCGGTATTGCTGCGGATCTTGGGCAGCCTCTGGATCTTTCACGGCGTTTCATGACGCCCACATCGCCTGCATCCCATGCCTCCGTGTGGCGGATGCTGGATCGTCTTTATGGCCGTTTTGAAAAAGAAATCCACAATGTGGCGGAAGGTGCTTTGCCCCTTTCTTCCCTGGCACCGGAGCTGGCAGCCATTGCGGCCCGTTTCCGGGATACGGGAAAGGAGCAGGAAGGTCTTTCCGCCTGTATGGACAAAGGTGCGGAACGGGCTTTTGAGGCGGGTACGCGGATGGCAGAACTGGCCCGAAGGGCGGCGGAGCATTCCGGCGGTATTGCCGAAAATCTGGATCGTTGTGAGGCACAGGGCCGGATGGCCGGAGAGGGGATGGGACGTATCGGTAAGGAAACCCATCTCCTTTCGGAGCAGGTGCAGACTTTGGCTTCGGATGCGGGGCGCATTGATGCCATTATCGGTAAAATCGCCGCCATTGCCGATGATACGGGGCTGCTTTCCCTGAATGCCAGTATCGAAGCGGCCCGTTCCGGTGCCGTAGGGGCGGGCTTTGGTGTGATTGCCCAGGAAATCAGGCGTCTCTCCGCAGAAGTCGCCGCTGCGGCGGAACATATCCGTATGGAACTTTCCCGTATTCGGGAGCAGGTGGGGCATACCACAGAGGCGGTATCCCGCGTGCGCCACTGTGTGACGGAGGGAGAGGGGGCCATTGCAGGCGTACTGTCCGGCCTGCAGGATGTGGGGACGCGGCACGGCGTTTTTGTGCAGGATATGGAGGTGCTGAAAAAAACGGCGGAGATCCAGGCGGGTGTGATTCAGGACATGCGTGTTTCCGCCCGCAGGGTTGGGGAGGGGATTGTCATGCGCAATGGCGAAAGCGCAAAGATTCTCGAATGCGCGGAACAGATCCGTACCCTGACGGAAACCCAGCTTGTGGCCACGGGCGCCTTTCACCTGAGCTGTCACCGCAGGGCCAGGGAGGCGGTGAGCGCATTGGCCGCATCCGGGGACGTGCTGTCGGATAACCGGATAAGCCGGGAACGCCTGCTTCGGGATTTTGTGGCCGTCACCCCTTATGTCGAACTGGTTTATATGACAGATGCTGAGGGGATACAGACCGTTGTCAACCAGTTCCGGTCGGGGATGGAAGCAGTCTATGCCTCCAGTGGCCTGGGGGCGGACTGGTCGGAGCGTCCCTGGTTCCGGGAGGTGCGGGATCGGGGGGAGGTGTTTGTTTCCGGGATCTATCGTTCCAGGGCTACGGATGCTTTCTGCTGTACCGTATCGGCTCCCATACGGAACCGGGAAGGGCTTTTTTGTGGTGTTCTGGCCGCAGATCTCTGTCTTGGGGATCTTCTCAAGGCCTGAAACCATCAGAAGCGGGCCATGGCGTGTACCTGGGCTGCTGAAAGATCCCCTGAAAGCAGCCCTGCCACAAGGCCCCTGTCTGGCAGCCAGAGGGCTTCGGCCATGCGGCCTTCTTCCCGCAGACGGGCAAGGAGAGAGTGTGCGGATTCCGTGGGAGGAGTGACAAGGCGGATTCTGCCGAAGGTCTCGAGATTTTCAGAGCGGAGCAGGGAGAGATCCGGTGCGGCCATAACCGCCGTTTCCGGAGATGTCTCTTGAAGGAGACGGAAGGCGTCACCGTCACCGGAGCTGATGAGCAGACCTGGGCCGCCCTTTGTTGCAAGGGGGTGGGAGCTGCTGCCTTCCAGGGTGAAAAGGTCGCCATCCATCTGGAGGATGGAGAGGCGGAGGATCTGCTGTTTTTGTATCCAGGGCAGAAGCAGGCCCTGGGGCAGGGGGTATTTTTCTCCCTCTCGCCCTTCTCCCAGCCAGAGGGCCGCATTGCGTTGCATGGGCCGGAAGTTCCATCCCAGAAAGTGTTCCTGGGCAAAGGAAACGGAAAACCCCGCCCTGTACAGCCAGGTGAGGGGTTCTTCTTTGTGCTTTCCCCACATCTGGGCACGGCAGCGGGCGAGAAAGGCGGTGGCCTGGTGCTGCCAGTTTTCCGTGGGGAGAGGGGAGGAGGCGGGGGATTTCATGGTGCTATGCCAGATAGAGGGACAGCTGATCCCGTCTTGCGCTGGCCTGCTGGATGACCACTTCAATCTCGCTTTCAGGTTTAAGCTGTATGCCTGGAGAAACAGGGAGCATCCATTCCAGCATGTAGTCAAGGAGCAGTACCTGGTACTGATTGCGGCGCTCTTCGAGTACCATGGCCCTTTCCCTCTGACCGATGCGGCCTTCGAGGTATTTGAACAGCCAGTAGCGTTTTCTGAAAAACTGTACCCGGCCCACGGCAGCCATGGGTTGCTCCAGGCGGGCAAAAAGAGTCTGGATATCGTCCCTGCTGGCCGCTTTTTCCATACCCAGAATGGCTTTGAGCTGACGCTGGGTGGCCAGATCCCAGTACTTCCGGATGGGGGAGGTGGCTGTGACATAGCAGGGAAAGCCAATTCCTGAATGGGGTTCAGGTACGGGGCTGAGCACCACACGGTTCAGGTGCCTGCGCTGCATGAGGTTCTGGAAAAGGGTTCCCTCATCGCCCCTGTACAGGCGGTTTTTGGGTTCCGGCTGTGAGCGGAAAACCGCAGGCATCTGGTTTTTTTTGAGAAAATCCGCCATCATGGCATTGGCCATGATCATCATTTCCGCCACCAGCATACGGCTGGAGCTTTCCCTGTCAATTTTCGAGATGAGGATATCGCCGTTTTCCTCATCCACACGGACATTGACTTCCGGCAGGGAGATTTGTACGGCACCGGCCATGAGGCGCTGAGAGCGGAAGTTCCTGGCAATGCGATCCAGGTTGGCCAGATCCCGGTCTTCTTCAATCATGCGGTTGGCATCGGAGTAGGTGAGCTGTTCCGCTACCCGGATGATGCTGGGAACGATTTCATAGTCCAGTACCCGTGCATAGTCCGCCACCCGCATAAGGACACTGATGGCGGGTCGCAGTTCACCTCCCCTGAGACTGCACAGGTCTTCGGACATGGCAGGGGGCAGCATGGCAAAACGGCCATCGGGCAGATAGATGGAACTGCCCCGTTCCAGAGCGCAGGCATCCAGAGGGCTGCCCGGTGTGACAAAGTGGGCCACATCAATGATGTGTACCCCCACGGTGTGAAAATCTCCGGCAGGCTCAATGCTGATGGCGTCATCAAAGTCCAGGGTGGAGGGGCCGTCAATGGTCATGAGGCGCTTGCCGGTAAGATCCCTGCGACGGGAATCCGTTGTGAAATCCTCGGCACGGCTTTTCAGTTCCGCCACAGCTTCCAGGGTCTGCCTGTTGAATTCGGTTGCAATCTCAAATTTTTTCAGCAGAAGATTTTCGTTGGTATCCCAGATCCCCATACGGACGAACATGGAGAAGAGTTTTTCTCCGGGATCCCCTCCGATACCGGCAAGGATCTGGCGGATATACTCAATTCCCGGGGTTTCTTCTTCAAAGACAATATAGCTCTGAAGCAGTAAGGAGACAGGCTCCAGGGGGGGGGGGGGGAGCTGAGGCTTGGGCGCATCCAGGGCCGTTTTCAGCCAGGCAATGCCTTCCTCAATGATGCGTTTTCTGCGCTGTATTTCTTCCTGCTGTTTTTTAAGCTGGTTTACCTGTTCCGGACTGTGGGGGAAAAAACGGTTGGTACCGAATTTAAAATACAGACGATCCGTAAACATGGTTCGGATAACAGCAGAAACGGCATCTGTGGGATCTTCGTTGGTAAAGCAGAGAGAGGCGAGGGTATCCACGTCCTGCCAGTCTGCCTCCTCCTGAAGGACTTCCCAGAGTTCGGAAAGATTGATGGCGGCGGCAAGCTGCCTGCGTCGTTCTGCCGTTTCTTTGAGGAAGCGAACCTGATGATCCCTTGGAGTGCTGAGATCCAGTTGTCCTTCGGAAATATGGGAGAGTCGGCTGGCCGACAGATTGACCTCCCGGTTGGTTTCGGTAAGAAGCCGGAGTCTGTCTTTTTTATTTTCCGTGACAACGGCGGTGATAATTTTTTGTTGGTCGATATATTCGACAATTTTCCCAGGTTCCATAAGCGGTCAAATTAGCAGTTCCACCCTTGCAAGTCAATGTGCATGACGCTGAAAAAACTTGAAAAGTTTTCATTGTTTCCCGTGTGTTGGCTATCTTCTTAAAATGATTGGCAGGGGGGTAAAAGTTCTTTTCTTTTCAGTACTTCCCCTGGCACCTGTGTGGTTCGTTTTTCATCCGCCCTGTTTCGTATCGGCTGTCTGTTGACGCAGCTCTTGCGGGCATGATACCGAAACAGGGTCAGGGAATTTTTCAAATTTTTTTTCAAAGTACGGGTCAGCGGTTTTCAGGTTCAGTCCCTCCTTTTTCCATCGTCCCATTGAAGGATTTCCCATGGACTTTGCATCTCTTATTGGCATCATTTCCGGTTTATCCCTCATTATCAGTGCTATTTTTCTGGGGGGGGAAATCCGCAGCTTTGTCAATGTGCCGGGTATGATGATTGTTCTGGGCGGCACCATGGCGGCGACCCTGCTCACCTTTGCCTTTCGGGAGGTTGCCGCCGCTTTCCGTGCGGCGGCCTTTGCCTTTATTCAGGACAGGGTGGATTCCAATACCACGGTGGAAACCATGATACGGATCTGTCATGTGGGCCGTAAAAGGGGCTTGCTGGAGCTGGGGAATCTGGAGACCGACCAGGGATTTCTCAAAAAAGCCTGCGGACTCATTGCCGATGGTTCCGACGAGGAAACCATACGCGCGGCTTTGCGTACGGAGATTGACTCCCTGAAGATGCGGCATTTTATCATTCAGGATGTTTTCAAGAAGATGGGAACCTATGCCCCGGCTTTTGGTATGCTGGGTACCCTCATCGGTCTTGTGCAGATGCTTTCCAGGCTGGCGGATCCCTCGGCCATTGGCCCTGCCATGGCCGTGGCCCTGCTGACCACCTTTTACGGCTCCCTTTTGTCTTCCATGATTTTCCTCCCCATAGCGGGCAAGCTCAAGGCCCGCACCGTATCCGAGGTCATCCAGCTTGAAATCATGCTGGAAGGGGCCATTGCCATCCTGAAGGGCAGCAATCCTGTGATGATTTATGAAAGCCTTTCCTCCTTTATCCCCATGCGGGATCGTATTCCCCTTGAAGACATGGATGTGCGTCAGGTGATATGATGGGAAACCGGGACAGCAAAGACGACTGGGCAGAAAGCGAAGAAGAGGTCGGATGGATCGTCACCTACGCCGATCTCGTCACCCTGCTTCTTGTTTTTTTTGTGCTTTTATATTCCATCTCCAGCCTTAATATGGAGCGGTTCCGTCAGGCCTTTGAGTCCATCCGCATCAGCCTTGGAAGGGACATGACCACTCTGGGCGTGGTGGAGGTTATGGAAGTACCGGAATTGCAGCGTAAGGAACTGACGGTAGAGGAAATTTTCGGTAAGCGTTCCCGTGAAGAAGCCATGGTGGAGGACATCAATGCCTTTATTGCGGAACGGAATGTGGGAGATCACATTACGGTACAGATTTTAAATAACAAGATCATTGTGCGCATTCAGGGTACCATCCTTTTTGAGTCGGGAAGTGAACTGTTCACGGCCCATGCCGCCCCCATTCTGGAACAGATTATTCATATTTTTAAAGCCTATCCGGAGTACAGCATCAATATCCGGGGGCATACGGATGATGTGCCCATTGCCACCCTGCGCTTTCCCTCCAACTGGGAGCTTTCAGCTTTCAGGGCCACAACCGTGCTTAAGTATCTCATTGAAAAGGGGGTATCCCCCTTCCGCCTGACCGCTACAGGCTACGGTTCCATCCTGCCTCTTAAGCCCAACAGCACAGCGGAGAACCGCGCCACGAACAGGAGGGTTGAGTTTGTTCTGGAAAAAAAAGGATAGGAAGGAACGGCAGAAAAGCAGGGACAGACTGTTTTCCTGGCTGGAGCGTATGCTGCGGGACAGACGGCGGAGTTTTCGCTACGCTCCGGAAGCGACCATGGGCATTTTTGTGCGGGTGGACGGGGATTCCGTTCTCTGGCCTGTCCGGGATGTGAGTGCTGGTGGCTGCTGCTTTGAGCATCCCGGCATGAGGCCCGGTGATCTGACGGCGCTGCACCTGATCAGCCATACTCCCTCCCTTCCTCTGGATCTGCTGTTGCGGGCAGAAGTTCTGGGGCGCACGAAGGAGGGGGAGTGCCATTGTGTTTTTCTGAATCTCAGGCCAGACGAGGAGGAAACCCTGCACCGTTTTTCCCTGGCTGCCCAGCGGCATGAGGCCAGACAGAGACGGATGCTGCGGGTTCGGGAACTGTGGATGCCCAGATCCTCCAGAGAGGGGGATTCCGGCAAGCAGGGGCGGGAACGGTGACATTCCGCGGAAAGGACAAAAAACTGTGGAAAATATTGCAATTCGCTGGCTGATTCTGACCCTTTCCATCCTGCTGGCCGCTTTTCTCCTTGACGGCGTCCGGGTGGAGACCTTTGGCAGTGCCATCACGGCAGCGGCCATGCTGGGAATTCTGAATACCTTTATCCGTCCTTTTCTGCTCCTTCTGACCCTGCCCGTGACCCTGGTTTCCCTTGGCCTGTTCGCCTTTGTCATCAATGCTTTTCTGCTTCAGATGACGGCGGCGATGGTGCGGGGCTTTGATGTGTCCGGTTTCTGGACAGCCCTCATCGCTTCTTTGGTCATCTCCCTTGTCAATGTGGCGCTGACGGGCCTGAGGTTTGAAAATGGCCGCATTGCTGTGGATATCCGGTGGCGCGGACCCTGGGACTGAGGAAAAAGGAGGGGGAAGGGGGCAGACATGGATATTAAGGCGCTTTTTTTTGATAACGATGGGGTTCTGGCGGATACGGAACACTGCTATTATGAGGCCAACCGCCGTGTGCTGGAAGCCTGTGGCATCGACATGAGCCTTTCGGAGTATCAGGAGCATTTTTTACGAACCTCCACGGGGATTCATCATTTTTTTCCCGAAGCTTCCGCCGTCTTTCTCGATACTTTTCGCCGGAAAAGAACCCGCCACCATCTGGAGCTTTTGGCCACAGAACCGATTGTGATTCCCGGGGTGGAGGAGGTGCTGGAGCAGCTCCGGCCCCATTTTCGTATGGGGGTGGTCACCAGTTCGGAAGCGGTGCCCTTTGCCCTGATTCATCAGCGCACAGGGCTTTCCCGCTTCTTTGATTTTATTGTCCGGCGTGAGGATGTGCGCTTTTCCAAGCCCCATCCCGAGCCTTACCTGAAGGCCCTGCACCTCGCCGGAGTACCAGGGGAAAACTGTCTGGTCATTGAGGACGCGGAAAGGGGGCTGAAGGCGGCTCTGGCCGCAGGGCTTCGCTGTTGGGTGCTGCCTGGAACCCTGACCCGGTCAGGGGATTTCAGCGGTGCCGACCGTGTGCTGTCTGACATCCGGATGCTTCCCTCCCTTCTGCTTTCCTGATAGCCTGGGCCTCAGATTTTTCTGGCCATTCTTTTTTCTGGTCTTATTATTTTTTGTGTGCCAAACTTTTTTCATGTTTTGTTGGAGTCGGATCTGGCAGACAGAGACCTATCGTCCGTTTTTTTTGCCTGCAACAAGGAGGATCTATGGAAAAAAAGCCCATTGCCGCCGGAAAATCCAGTTTTCCGCTGGTGGATACCCAACGTCTCCGGGATGCCCTGGGGCCCCTTGAAGGTCTTGTCATCCTGGACGCCGCCTGTGGTGCGGGGAATTACACCCTTGCCCTTGCCCGCTGGACAGGACTTCACAGCCGGATCTATGCCGTGGATCTCTGGGAAGAGGGGATTTTTGACTTAAGGCGGCGCATTGAGGATGCAGGGTTTAGCCATATCCAGACCCTGGTGGCGGATCTTTCCCAGGGGACGACCCTGGCGGCGGAGAGCGTGGATCTCTGCCTTGCCGCCACGGTCATCCATGATTTTGTGGAGGATGGAAGTGCGGAGGGGGCTCTCCGGGCCATGGCCCGTACCCTGAAGCCGGGAGGCCGCCTGGCTGTGGTGGAGTTTGAGAAAAAAGCCGGGCCTCCGGGGCCGCCGGAATCCATCCGCCTTTCCCATGAGGCCCTGATCAGCCTTGTGGAGCCCTTTGGCTTTTCCCTTGTGGAAATCCGCTCCCTGGGAGAAGACCTCTATCTGGCCATTTTTGAAAAAGCCTGAAGCCTCCGGTACCGGAAAACTGTCCGGGTTTCAGTGGGCCTCAGACCAGTTGTCCCCGAAGGCCAGATTGACCACAAGGGGTACCCTGAGATCTGCCACATGCTCCATGATATCGCGAACCAGGGCTGCGGCGTCTTCCGCTTCTTCGGGCGGGGTTTCAAAGACCAGTTCGTCATGCACCGTAAGGAGCATACGGGTCTGCATCTTTTTTTCCTTCAGGGCGGCATCCATGCGAACCATGGCCATCTTGAGAAGATCCGCAGCAGACCCCTGTATGGGGGTATTCACGGCAATGCGTTCGGCCATCTGCTTTAAATTGTGGTTGGGGCTGTGGATATCGGGCAGGGGGCGGATACGGCCAAAGAGGGTGGTGGTAAAGCCCTTTTCCCTGGCTTCTTCCACGGTCTTTTCCATGAAGAGCCTGACCCCGCTGTACCGGGCGAAATAGTGCTCGATATAGGTTTTGGCCATCTTCTGGCTGATCCCCAGTTCCCCGGCCAGCCGGAAGGGGCCCATGCCGTAGAGAATACCGAAATTGATGGTTTTGGCCTGACGCCGCAGTTCTTCCGTGATGAATTCGGGAAAAACCTGGAAAACCTCGGCCGCGGTTCTTGTGTGGATATCCTCATTTTTTTCAAAGGAATCCATAAGAATGCGGTCTTCCGCGTAATGGGCCAGAAGGCGCAGCTCAATCTGGGAATAGTCGGCGGCCATCATGCGCCAGCCTTCCTTTGGAATGAAAACCTTTCGGATTTCCCGGCCCTCGGCACTGCGGATGGGAATGTTCTGGAGATTGGGGTTGGAGCTGGAGAGACGTCCTGTGGCCGTGACGCCCTGGTTGAAGCTGGTATGAATACGCCCTGTTTCCGGGTACACGAGATCCTGAAGGGCATCGGCATAGGTGTTTTTCAGTTTGGCAAGGGTTCTGTGACGCAGCACCTTGTCCGGCAGGGGATGCTGGGGAGCCAGGGTTTCCAGTACGGAAACGTCCGTGGAGTAGCCTGTTTTCTTTTTGGTTTTTTTCTGTACGGGAAGTTTCAGCACCTCAAAGAGGATACGGCCCAGCTGCTGGGGAGAGTGGATGTTGAAGGTCTCCCCAGCCATGGCATGGATGTCCTGGGTGAGGTCGGCCAGTTCTTTTTCCATGGCAAGGGAAAGGGTTTTCAGTTTTTCCCTGTCCACCCGTATCCCCGTGTTTTCCATGCGCATGAGAACGGGAACCAGGGGCATTTCCAGGGTTTCGAAGAGGGGAAGCAGCCCTTTTTCTTCCAGTTCCGGAGCCAGTTTTCGCCAGAGCGCCAGGGTGATGTCCGCGTCCTCGCAGGCATAGGGAACGGCCCGCTCAAGGGGAGCGTGCTGAAAGCCAAGGCCTTTTTTGCCCACAGCCTCCTCATAGGAAAGGTTCTGATGTCCCAGAAGATCCAGTGCCAGTACATCGAGGCTGTGGCTGCTGCGGGTGGGATCGATGAGGTAGCTGGCCACCAGGGTATCCCGGAGCGGCTCCTTCAGGGTAAAGCCGTGGCGGGACAGAATTGTCCAGTCGTATTTCAGGTTCTGGGCCACTTTGGTGATGGCGGGATCGGAAAAAAGGGGGTGAAGATGCTGGCGCACAAGGGGAAGGGGGAGCATCTCCGGAAAGTCCTCCGACTCATGGGCCAGGGGAATGTAAACCCCCTGATCTTCCCGCCAGCTTAAGGAAATTCCCACCAGCCCCGCTCCCAGAACATCCAGCCCCGTGGTTTCCGTGTCAAAGGCCATAATTCCCGATTGCCGGATGGCAAGCACGCAGTCCTCCAGTTCCTGTTCGGAAAAAACGGGGCGGTAGTCCTTTTCTTTTTTCGGGCCTGTTTCCGGGAAAGCTGTGGCTTTTGCGCTGAAACTTTCCTGAAGCTGACGAAAATCCAGTTCCCGGAAGAGGGACACCAGAGTGGCGTCGTCGGCGGGCATTTTTCGCCAGACCTGGGGATCAAAGGACAGGGGCGCCTTGCGGGAGATGGTGGCCAGTTCCCGGCTGAGAAAGGCCTTTTCCCTGTTTTCCCTCAGATTCTCCACCACCTTTTTCTTGCCCATGGACGGCAGGGCGGCGTAGAGGGTTTCCAGGCTGCCGTATTCCTGGATCAGGCTGGTGGCGGTTTTGGGGCCAATGCCCGGTACGCCGGGGATGTTGTCCGAGCTGTCCCCCGTCAGGGCCATCATGTCCACAATCCCTTCGGAGCCAAAGCCGAACCGTTCCTTCAGTGCGGCAAGATCCGTCCAGAGATCCTTCATGGGATCAAAGATGCGGGTTTTTTCGTCCAGAAGCTGGAGGAAATCCTTGTCTCCGGTCACCAGCACCACCTCAAAGCCCGCCGCCCTTGCCTGAAAGGTCAGGGTACCGGCAAGATCGTCCGCCTCCCATCCGTCAAGGGAGAGAATTTTCAGCCCCAGGGCCTCACTGACGGCATGGATGCGGGGAATCTGGCAGACGAGATCTTCGGGCATGGGGGGGCGGTTGGCCTTGTATTCCGGGTAGCGTTCATGGCGGAAGGTCGGGCCTCTGGCATCAAAGAGGACACCGGCATATTCGGGCTGACAGCTTTCCAGGAGCCTGATCAGGGTTCGGGTGAAACCGAAGGTGGCGTTGGTGGGTTCGCCTTTGCTGTTGGAAAGGTTGCGGATGGCATGGTAACTTCGATAGATATAGGCGGAACCGTCGATGAGGTAGAGCGTGGGAGCTGTCATGGGCTGTTTCCTTGAAAAGGTTGCGCTGATCCACCGGGTACGGCGTATGTGTGGAGCAAGCTGTACCATGGGCTTTTCTAAAGGACAAGCAAAGGAGGCCGGAATGGAAGAAGGTCGTATACTGACAGAAGATGAAGATATCCGTGAGGTGCTGACGCATTGCAAGACCATTGCCGTACTGGGGATGAGCCCGAAACCGGAACGGGATTCCCACAGGGTGGGGCGGTATCTGCTGGCAGCAGGCTATACCGTGATTCCCGTGAATCCCGGAGGCGGGGAGATTCTGGGGCAGGCTGTCGTGGAAAATACGGAAGCCCTGGCAGCGGGCACGGTGGATATTCTGGATGTGTTCCGCAGATCCGAAGATGTGGAAGCCCATGTGGAGGACGCCCTGCGTCTGAAGCCCAGGGTGTTCTGGATGCAGCTCGGTGTTGAAAATGAAAGGGCTGCCCGGAGGCTCACGGAAGCGGGGATGGATGTGATCGTGGACAAATGTATCAAGGTGGAACATGCAAGACTGTGCCGGTGAAAAGGAAGAAAAAAGGGGAACGGGATACAGGGAGCGGCGAAAAAAAGCCCGGACGGAACCCTGTCACTGGTGCCGCCAGACGGCGCCCTTTGTCTGGCAGTGCCGCTGTGGCCTGCGCATCTGTCAGGCCTGTATGGATGAAAATTTCTGGGGACTTTCCTGCAATGGCATCACCTGGGTCTGCCCGGACTGCGGGGAGCAGAACGGGTTCGGCAATCAGTAGATGCAGGGCTTTTTTCCATCAGACCGTCGCCATGGGCGAAGGGCTGCGGCTCCGCAAGATTTTCACTCGTCATGAAGAAAGCCCGGAAGGTCCGTCCGTTAAAAAAAGGAGCATCCATGGGAATCATGTCGCGCAGCGATGTCATGAAGATCTTTTTCTGTCTTGTCTGTGCTGGGGTTCTGGGGGGGATGGCCCTCGCCTCAGCGGACAGCCGGGGGTTCTGGGCCGTGAAGGACAGAAGCGGCCAGACCCTTTCCCTGTACAAAGAGAGCCATGCCCTGCTTATTGGCAGTTCCCGGTATACGGCGGGCTGGCCCAGCCTGCACACCATACCTGCTGAGGTGGAAGAAATCCGGAAGGTTCTGGAAGCACGGGGCTTTCAGGTAAAGGTGGTGATGAACCCCGATGGTGCAGGGCTTGAAAATGCCTTTAAGGATTTTATCCGTGACTATGGCTATGAGCCGGAAAACCGTTTGCTTTTCTTTTTTGCGGGCCATGGACATACGCGAAGGGAAGGGCAGGTGGGATATCTGGTTCCTGTGGATGCCCCCGATCCCCGTAAGGAAGAGCGTCAGTTCCTGAGAAAAGCCCTTCCCATGACCCAGGTTATGGCCTGGGCCAGACAGATAGAAGCCAAGCATGCCCTTTTTGTCTTTGATTCCTGTTTTTCCGGAACCATATTCGGCAGCCGGGATCTTCCCTCCGTTCCGCCGGATATTTCCGCATCCACGGTAAAACCCGTGCGCCAGTTCATTACAGCAGGGGATGCGGATGAGCCGGTGCCTTCGGAAAGTGTTTTTGTCCCTTCTTTTATCCGCGCCCTGGAAGGGGAGGCGGATCTGGATAAGGATGGCTATGTGACGGGAACGGAGCTGGGCATGTACCTGAGAAAGCAGGTACAGCACTACCGCACGGGCCAGACGCCTCAGTATGGCAAGATCCGTGACCCGAAACTGGATCAGGGAGATTTTGTGTTTCACATGGCTGCCTCCGCTCCGCCTCTGCCCCGTCCTGTCCCTTCCCCGCCCCGCCTCTGGGTGGAGGGCAATGTGGCAGGAGCCGGGGTGCTTCTTGATGACCGGGCTGTGGGTGTCTTGCCCCTGGAAGATGTGGCGATCCCTGAGGGAAGGCACCGCCTGCGTGTGGAAATGGCGGGCTATACGGCCCATGAGCGGGAAATTCAGGCGGTTTCCGGTCGCATGCTGAGTGTCTATGTCCGTCTTGTGCCCTTACAGCCTTCAGAGGCGAGGCTCTGGGTGTATCCCGAGCCTTCGGATGCGCGGGTGCGGATACTGAACATTTCTCCTGTGTTTTTTCAGGGCATGGCTCTGGCACCGGGCCGTTACCATGTGGAGGTAACGGCTTCGGGGCATGAGACCTGGAAGGAGTGGCTGGATCTGGCTTCCGGGGAAGACCGGAATCTTTCCGTCCGGCTTGCGGCCCTTCCTCTGTCCGGAGATAAAATTACCAACTCTCTGGGGATGACCTTTGTTCGCATTCCTGCCGGGGAGTTCTGGATGGGGTCTCCGTCAGATGAGCCGGGGCGGGATGAGGATGAAAAGCGTCACCGTGTCAGGATTTCCAAAGCGTTTTATATGATGACCACAGAAGTGACCCAGGGGCAGTGGGAAAGGGTGATGGGCAGCACCCCTTCCTCTTTCAAAAACTGCGGCAGGGATTGCCCTGTGGAGAAGGTGTCCTGGAATGAGGTTCAGGAATTCATTCAAAAACTCAATGTTCTGGATACAACGATTGCGGTGCGCCTGCCTACGGAGGCGGAGTGGGAGTATGCGGCCCGTGCGGGGACGGATACCCCCTTTGCCTTTGGAAGCTGCCTTTCCACAGATGAGGCCAATTATAACGGCAATTCTCCCTTCTCCGGGTGCCCCAGGGGCAGTTACCGACAAAGCCTGATAAAGGTGGCCTCCTTTAAACCCAACGCCTGGGGGCTTTACGACATGCATGGCAATGTGAGGGAGTGGGTTCAGGACGTGTACAGAAAAGAGTATGAGACCTTGCCTGGAGTGGATCCCCTATATGCAGGAAGCAGCGGCAGCCGCGTCAATCGGGGGGGCGGCTGGTACAGCTACGCCAGGAACTGCCGTTCGGCCATTCGCCTCAGGAACGGGGCGGATGATCGATACGGCGGCCTGGGGTTCCGCCTTGCAGCATTGTAACCTTTTGGCCTTTTAATGTTTTTTTTCAGATCTTCATCCCGCCCCAGTTTCCCCGGTACTCCGTAAAGAACGGGGGCGGTCTGGCCTCCTGTCAGGCCTCCCCGCTACCGGGCCATGGTGGTGATGACAATGCGTTTTTCCGCCCTTTCCACGGTCTGGGCGGTTTTTTTCTTCATGCCCCGCGTACTGGCCACCGCATCCTTCACATCCAGAAGATAGGCATACCCATCCTTCTCCCGGATCTTCAGAGGTTCAAAGGCCTGGGTCTGGGCGTTCACCTGAAGGGTTTCCACCCCAAAAGGGGCGGAGCAGATAAATTCGTCGGGAATTTCCACATTCCGGTTCACGAGATCGGCAGGAATAAAATAATTGTCGAGGAGCAGGACACTCTCCCCTGTGGCCAGATGATAGGTGGCGCGGATATGGCACTCCCGGTTGGCCCGCACATAGATTTTCATGGTTTCCCCTTCCGTGAAAAGGAGACTGGCATCCCCCTTGCTGATCCAGGCCTCCAGATGCAGGTTTCCCCGCACGATGGCATCGCGGTTCAGGAGGCCCTGAAGGGCGGCAGCCTTTTCCAGATCCGGCGGCAGGGGGCTGAGTTTCCGGCTCTCAAGCCAGGCTTTGGGCACAAAGGCTTCGGATGCGGCAAGGATCTGTCCTGAGGGGCTTTTCAGGCGGCTGACAATCTTGATGTCCGAACCTTCCTCCCAGAAACTGCCCTCCAGCAGAGAGACTTTGGATGCCGTCCCGGCATCGGCCAGCACCTTCCAGGAAGAGGCCGTCAGGAGACGGCTTTGCAGCAGGGGCAGAAAGGTACGGGACAGGGGACTGGGAATCCCCGAATCCTGCCAGGTGAAGTGGAGGATGCGTACAGGGGTTTCGGGCCGGGGCTTTTGTCCGGCAAGGGCCTGGGTGAGAAAGAAGCTGGCATCTTCAAGGCTGTGGCCCTTTCCCTGCTGGAGGGTGCGGAGCAGGGTTTCCGACCGGGTACGCAGGCGGAGGCTGCGTTCAGACCGGGCTTCTCTGGCCGCATCCTCTTTGGGTTTCAGGGCCAGCAGTATCCCCTGGGCCTGGGAAACCTGGGACAGGAGAAGCAGGGCTTCCTGCACCCCGGTCATGGCTGCGGGAAGATCAGTTTTTAAGGCTTCCTGAACCCGCTGGAGCAGGGTTTCCGCTTCCTGAAGCTTACGGTTCACCTGATTTTCATAATAGGCCTGCACCCCATCCCGTCTGGCCCAGGCCAGGGCGTAAGCCGTGCGGGTTTTCGGGTCGTAGGCCCTTTCCATTTGCAGGCCCACAATGTCCATGGCAGAGCCGGACCAGTAGGTGTTGCGGAAACGGGAGGAAAAATCTTCTCCCTGTCTTTCCATCTCGTTTTCCACCTCAGAGCGGATGCTGATCTGTACGGATTCCGCAAGCTGGGCGCGGGCAAGGTCTGAGACCCGCTCCAGAATTTTTTCTGCGGCATCGTTCTCCCGGTTCACCTCCGAGGCAAAGCCTGTGAGAAAGGTGGCAGCGGGATAGAGCTGTTCCCGAACCCCGTCGCGGCTCCAGTCCGGCGTCTGGGCCAGGGCAGAGGGCAGAAAGAAACAGGCAAAGAGGAACAAAAGGGCAGGAAGGTATTTTTTCGGCTGCATGGAGATCCTTTCCGTCTGGGAGGCTGGATGGGGCATTCGCGGGATATGGTTGCTGTTTTTTTACGCACCATAGCAGGAAGATTTTTTGATGGGAAGGAGAAGGCGGAACCGCTCATGGGGCCGTGGCTTTTTCCGGTGATTCCGGGGGAAAATACGGATGACAGGGGCGGCGGATTGGTATACCTTTGGGCTTTTTCCATCAGACCGTCGGTACCGGGCGAAAGGCTGCGGCTTTGCAACATTTTCGCTGGTCATTGAAGAAAGTTTTGAAGATCCGTCCGTTAAAAGAGGGAGCATCCATGGCGATCATGTCGCGCACCTATGTCATGAAGATCCTTTTCTGTCTTGTCTGTGTGGGGATGCTGGGGGGAGTGGCCCTGGCCTCAACGGACAGCCGGGGGTTTAAGGCTGTGAAGGACAGAAGCGGCCAGACCCTTTCCCTGTACAAGGAGAGCCATGCCCTGCTCATCGGCAGTTCCCGGTATACGGCGGGCTGGCCCAGCCTGCACACCATCCCCCGTGAGCTGGAGGATATCCGGAAGGTTCTGGAAGCACGGGGCTTTCAGGTAAAGGTGGTGATGAACCCCGATGGTGCAGGGCTTGAAAATGCCTTTAAGGATTTTATCCGTGACTATGGCTATGAGCCGGAAAACCGTTTGCTTTTCTTTTTTGCGGGCCATGGCCATACCCGGAAGGGCGGAGAGGCGGGTTATCTGGTGCCTGTGGATGCCCCCGATCCCCGCAGGGAAGAACGGCAGTTTCTGAGAAAAGCCCTGCCCATGACCCGGATCATGGCCTGGGCCCGTGAGATCGAGGCCAAGCATGCCCTTTTTGTCTTTGATTCCTGTTTTTCCGGAACCATTTTCGGCAGCCGGGATCTTCCCCCCGTCCCGCCGGATATTTCCGCATCCACGGTAAGACCCGTGCGTCAGTTCATCAGCGCCGGGGATGCGGATGAGCCGGTGCCTTCGGAAAGTGTTTTTGTTCCTTCCTTTATCCGCGCCCTGGAAGGGGAGGCGGATCTGGATAAGGATGGCTATGTGACGGGAACGGAGCTGGGGATGTATCTGAGAAAGCAGGTGCAGCATTACCGAACGGGCCAGACGCCTCAGTACGGCAAGATCCGTGACCCGAAACTGGATCAGGGGGATTTTGTGTTTCATATGGCTGCCTCCGCTCCATCGCCACCGCCCCGTCCCGTCTCTTCCCCGCCCCGCCTTAAGGTGGAGGGCAATGTGACGGGAGCCGGGGTCTTTCTCGATGGCCGGGCTGTGGGCGTTTTGCCCCTGGAAGATGTGACGCTCCCTGAGGGAAGGCACCGCCTGCGTGTGGAAATGGCGGGCTATGCGGCCCATGAGCAGGAAATCCAGGCGGTTTCCGGCCGTATGGTGAGCGTCTATGCCCGCCTTGTTGCCTCACAGCCTTCAGGGGCAAGGCTCTGGGTGCATCCCGAGCCTTTGGATGCGCGGGTGCGGATACTGAACATTTCCCCTGTGTTTTCCCAGGGCATGGGACTGGAGCCGGGCCGCTACCATGTGGAGGTAGCAGCTTCGGGGCATGAGACATGGCAGGAGTGGGTGGATCTGGCTTCCGGGGAAGACCGGAATCTTTCCGTGCGGCTTGCGGCCCTGTCTTCGTCCAGGGATAAACTTACCAACTCTCTGGGGATGACCTTTGTACGCATTCCTGCCGGGGAGTTCTGGATGGGGTCTCCGTCAGATGAGCCGGGGCGGGATGAGGATGAAAAGCGTCACCAGGTTAAGATTTCCAAAGCGTTTTACATGATGAGCACAGAAGTGACCCAAGGGCAGTGGGAAAGGGTGATGGGAAAGAATCCTTCCAATTTTAAAAACTGCGGTAAAGACTGCCCTGTGGAGAGTGTTTCCTGGAATGAGGTTCAGGAATTTATAAAAAAACTGAATGCTATGGATAAAGCCATAACAGTACGCCTGCCCACGGAAGCCGAATGGGAGTATGCGGCCCGTGCGGGAACAGATACGCCCTTTGCCTTTGGAACCTGCCTTTCCACGAGTGATGCCAATTATGACGGGAATTATCCCTTATCCGGATGCCCCAAGGGCAGTTACCGAAAAACCCCCGTCAAGGTGGCTTCTTTTAAACCCAATGCCTGGGGGCTGTATGATATGCACGGCAATGTGTGGGAGTGGGTTCAGGATGTGTATAAGAGTGATTATGAGGCCTTGCCCGGAATGGATCCCGTATATGCGGCAAGCAGCGACCGCCGCGTCGATCGGGGCGGTGGCTGGGGTAATTACGCCATGGATTGCCGTTCGGGCAGTCGATTCAGGCGCGGGGCGGATTATCGCAACGACTACCTGGGGTTGCGTCTCGCAGGATTTTAACCTTTTGTCCTTTTTCTTTTTTGATTACCACCCTTCTTCAGCTATCGTTCCCATGCTCCAGCGTGGGAACGCAATACCGGGCGCTCCTGCGCCCAGGGCCAGTATCCTCGGCAATCCTTTCTCTGGGAAATGGGTATCGTCGAAGCGCCGGGAAGATCCGTACCAAAAGATGGAACGTATCCGGTTTTTGGATGCCGCACAGGTTTTTGGGTCATGACAGTGTTCCTTTGGTTCAAGACGCTGGAGCGTGGGAACGATAGGGATGATAGGAGCATGGAAGCGATAGCTGAAGCAAAGTGGTAATCAAAAGAAAAGAGGAAAAGGTGTCTGGCCCCTTGAGGGAGAATGGAGTGAAAAATGACCCGAAAAATCCCCTATGCCGTGGCAAGCTATGAAAAAATTGTTCATGAAAACTACCATTTTGTGGACAAGACCCGTTTTATCCATGAGCTGGAAAGATACGAGGTTCCGGTTTTTCTCAGGCCCCGGCGTTTCGGGAAAAGCCTCTGGTGCTCCATTCTGGAATGCTATTACGATATTCAGCGTAAAGATCAGTTTGCCATCCTGTTCGGGCATACGGACATTGGCCGTACTCCTTCTCCCCTTAAAAACAGCCACCTGGTACTGCGTTTTGATTTTTCCAAGGTCAGGGCCAGTGACAGCCTGGAGGAAATCGAAGCCTCCTTTGATCTGGTCTGTCGCATGGCGTTTTCAAAGTTTGCCACAAAATATGCCGATTATGGGAAGTTCTCTGATCTCTTCACCCCCCGATCCGCATCCGAAACCCTGGAAGTTCTTTTCAGCAGGGTTCTGATGACAACACTTCCCCCTGTGCACATCCTCATTGATGAATACGACAACTTCACCAACCAGCTCCTCACCACCCGTCAGGACAGACTGTACAATGCCCTAACCACGGGGGATTCCTTCCTGCGTTCCTTTTACAAGGTCATCAAGGCCGGTGTGGGGGAAGGCTCTGTGGCGCGGGTTTTTATCACCGGCGTGCTGCCCGTAACCATGGATGATCTCACCAGCGGCTTTAATATCGGGCAGGTCATTACCCTCAAGGAGCATGTTCTGGAGATGCTGGGGTTTACGCAAGCTGAGGTGGAAGCCTATGTGGATGCCATTTTTAAGGAAGAGGCTTTCCCTGAAAGTCTTAAAGCCCGTGTGCTGGAAGATCTGAAAACCCACTACAATGGCTACCGTCTTCTGCCCGATGCCGAAAACCCCCTTTACAATTCCACCATCTGCAATTTTTACCTCAATGATCTTGTGCTGGGGAAGGGGAAAATTCCCGTTGAAACCATGGACGACAACCTGCGGGTCAGTGTAGATTGGCTGCGGCGGCTGGCAGGGGGCGATCATCCTGCACGGGAGCTTCTGGAACACCTCATGCTGGAAGGTACTCTGAGGGCAGACCTTACCCTGCTGAGGAGCCGGTTCAGCATGAACCGCTTCTTTTCTCCGGAATTTCTGCCCATCAGCCTTTATTATCTCGGCATGGTGACCTTTAAGGGGGAGTTCCGGGTGGGCTTTCCCAACCTGAGCACCAAGCGGATATTTGCGGAATACTTCAACGAGCTTGAAAAAATTGATGTTTCCAGCGGATACGCCGAAATTTTCGAGGCTTTTCTCGAAAAGGGCGACATGGCCGAACTCTTTGCCGGATACTGGAAAACCTATGTGGGCCAGATTCCGGCCCAGGCCTTTGATAAAGCCAACGAGAACTTTTTCCGCACCACCTTTTTTGAGCTGTGCGCCCGTTTCCTTGCCCGTCACCTTTTCATTGCCATTGAGGTGAACCGTCCTTCGGGCCGCAGCGATTTTGAAGCCATGGGCAGGCCGGGAAGCCGCTTTGAGGGAAAAGCCCATGTGCTGGAATTTAAGCACCTTTCCCGCCAGAAAGCAGCGGAGCTGGACTTTGAAAAGATGGAAGATCCAAGGCCAGAAGACGTGGAACAGGTGGGCCGCTATGCCCGTGATCTTAAAGCCCAGTGGCCGGAACTTACGGTATCCTCCCATGTGGTGTATACGGTGGCAGGGGCGGGGTTCCGGTTTTTCAGTCTGTAGATCAGATCCAGGGGGCAGGTTTTCAGCGAGCGATCCCCTACCCGTGCGCTTTGCGTCTGCCTGCAGAAAACTGAAACAACAGAAAAGGAGGAAACGTGTTCGGAATACGTTTTATTAAGGTTGAACCAACGGATTTTGTTCTTCAGTTTAAGCGCGGTGAGGTCGTTCGCGAAGGTGCCGGGCTTTCCTTTTTCTGCTTTTCTCCGACAACCTCTCTTGTCCGTATTCCCATCGGCAGTGTTGATGTGCCTTTCATTTTTGATGAAGTCACTGCCGACTTCCAGGAAGTAACGGTGCAAGGGCAGCTGACCTACAGGATTGCGGATCCTAAAAAGCTTTCGCAGCTCATGAACTTCACGCTGGCATCCAACGGAAAGGACTACGCCTCTGATGATCCGAAGAAGCTTCCTTTGAGACTCATCAACCACGCACAGGTTCTGACACGGGCATCAATGAAGTCGCTTCAGCTCCGTAAAGCGCTGGGACAATCCGATGATCTCGTGGCTTCCCTCCGGCAAGGACTCCAGTCCGCTGAAGCCATTGCCTCTTTAGGCATTGAGATTCTTGGTCTTTCCATTCTTGCCATCAAACCCACTCCTGAGACTGCGCGGGCACTTGAAGCGGAGGCACGGGAGCAGATCCTTCGCGAAGCGGATGAGGCCCTTTATTCCCGCCGTAATGCGGCCGTGGAACAAGAGCGGGGTATTAAGGAAAACGAACTCAACACGGAAATTGCCGTTGAGAACAAGAAGCGGCAGATCAAAGAAGCGCAGATGGATGCGGAGAAGTCCGTCCAGCAGAAGAAACGCGAGATCAGAGAGGCGGAGATGGAGGCCAGGATTGCGATAGAGGAGAAGAACAAGCAGCTTGTTGCGCTGACTGTGGCCAACGCCCGCGAGGAAGCAGACTCAAAGGCATATGCCATTGCCGCTGTGATGAAAACGCTATCCGGTACGGATCCGAAAACGCTTCAGGCATTGGCCAGTGTCGGCATGGAGCCAGGACAGCTCGTTGCTCTTGCTTTCAGGGAACTCGCGGAAAGTGCCGAAAAAATCGGTCAGCTGAATGTGTCACCTGATCTACTGCGTGAACTGCTTCATCGGGACAGTGCCAGGTGATGGACAGACGGACAGAAAACAAGATCGTTGTAATCGTCAGGCGTACACGTTTAGATGAGCTGACTGCCCGGTTTAACACCGAGGATCAGGCGCGGTTCTACGTCGAGCATCTGGGGGCGGACTTCTCCGATTATCAGAGGGAGGATCAGGTCTACAAACAAGCCGTCCGGGATGCGGAGAACATTCTTTCCCATCATGGTCGCGTCCAGGTTGTGGATCGTGCATTTATCCCAAACTTTATCTTTGGGCCAATGGATACCGTAGTTGCCATTGGGCAGGATGGTCTGGTGGCAAATGTCCTTAAGTACCTTGACGGTCAGCTGCTCATTGGTGTCAATCCGGATGTCCGGAGATGGGAGGGCGTGCTGTTGCCATTCACGCTGGCCGATCTGAACCGTGTCATGCCTGAGGTGTTTGCGAGGAAGAGGCCTGTAGCCGATGTGACGATGGCGGAAGCAAGACTGAACAATGGCCAGAGTCTGTCGGCTGTAAATGATTTGTTTATTGGGCCACGTAGCCATGCGTCAGCCCGGTACTCGATTCGGATTGGTGAGAAGATGGAACAGCACTCATCAAGCGGGGTCATTGTGTCAACAGGCCTTGGATCAACCGGCTGGTTGCGAAGTATCCTGGCCGGAGCAACGGGAGTTGTTTCAGGCCTTTTGGAACGACCCGTGAAGATTAACAATGGAATACCCGTTGAATGGGATGCGGACTATCTTTATTTCTCAGTGCGTGAACCCTGGCCAAGCAAGACATCCGGAGCCGAGATCATTTTCGGTAAAATAACCCAACATCAGCCTCTCATTCTTGAATCCCATATGTCGGAGAAGGGCGTGATTTTCAGCGATGGAATAGAATCGGATTTTTTGGAGTTCAATTCAGGCACAGAAGCAACCATTACGATTGCGAGAAAAAAAGGCCATCTGGTGGTTTGAAAATACGGAGAAGGGTCATCCGTATATGGTTTTTTTGTTGTGATGGTTCCTGTCAGGGCAACATCGGGCATCCCGTTTTATCCATGAGCTGGAAAGGTACAAGATTCCCGTTGTTCAGCCTGTAAAGAAGACGGGGGGGATGAGACGGTGTTTTTTGGGGGAAGGGGCGGCCTGCTGTCTCCGCCCCTTTGCTGTTTATGGCTGGAAATCTCCTCCCCAGTCCTGACAGAGCGCCTGTACCAGACCGGGAATGGTGTATTCCAGAGCTTCCGTATGCACGGAAAATCCCGAGGCTCTGGCCGTATCCGAGGTGATAGGCCCGATGGAGGCCACCCTCAGGGTATCGGTAAGCTCCGTAAAGCGGTTTTCCGGAATCAGGCTTTTGAAGTTCTTCACCGTGGAGGAACTGGTGAAGGTGACAATGTCCGCCCCCTTTTTTTCAAGGATGGCGATGAGTTCCGCCGTCTGATCCGTTACCGGAAGGGTGACGTAGGCCGTGGCTTCATCCACCGTTGCGCCCATGTCCCTTAAGGCATCGGGCAGAACGCTTCTTGCCTCTTCCGCCCTGGGAAGAAGCACCCGCTGTCCGGTCATGGGTACGTTTCTGAAGGCTTCCACAACGGACTCGGCCCGGTAGCTTTCGGGCAGAATGTCGCAGCGGATTCCGAAATCGCGAAGTCTTTCCGCAGTCACAGGCCCGATGCAGGCGGTTTTGACCTGATGCAGGGCCCGCACGTCCAGCCCCTTCTCAAAAAGTCTTTTGAAGAAATACTTCACCCCATTGACACTGGTGAAGACCAGCCACTGGTAGTCGGAAAGCCTTTCCATGGCCTGATCGAGACCGCTTCTGTCTTCCGGTTCCTCAACGCGGATGGTGGGCATTTCAATGCAGTGGGCCCCCAGTTCCGTAAGCTTGTGGAGGAGGTCGCTGGCCTGTTCCCTGGCCCGTGTCACGAGAATCCGTTTGCCGAGAAGGGGTCTTTCCCTTTCAAACCAGGCAAGGTTTGCCCGCAGATCCACCACGTCTCCCACCACAATGATGGCCGGTGCCTTGAGACCGGCTTTCCGGACTTCCTCCTCAATGGTGACGAGGGTGCCGGTAACGGTTTCCTGACGGCTGGTGCTGCCCCAGCGGATCAGGGCCACGGGGGTTTCGGGGGCGCGGCCGTGTTCCAGCAGTTTTGCCGTGATCAGGGGCAGGTTTTTCACGCCCATGTAAAAGACCAGGGTGCCGATGCCCCGGCTTAAGGCTTCCCAGTCGATGCGGGAATCCTCCTTGGTGGGGTCTTCATGTCCTGTGACAAAGGCGAGGGTGGCGGTCATTTTGCGGTGGGTGAGGGGAATACCCGCATAGGCGCTTGCCGCAATCCCTGCGGTGACACCGGGAACGATTTCAAAGGGAATGCCTTCTGCCCGGAGAACTTCCGCCTCTTCGCCACCGCGGCCAAAGATGAAGGGATCGCCGCCCTTGAGACGCACCACACTGCGGCCCGTACGGGCCTTTTCCACGATGAGCTGGTTGATCCCTTCCTGGGAAAGGGTGTGATCCCCTCCCTTTTTTCCCACATAGATGCATTCCGCATCTTTGGAGGCCAGGGCCAGGAGGGCGGGGGCGGCCAGATAATCATAGATGACGACACCGGCACGGGCCATGCACTCCTGGCCCCTGAGGGTGAAAAGGCCGGGATCTCCGGGGCCTGCGCCGACAAGATACACTTTTCCGGGTTTCATCAAAACAATCCTCGTAGGTTCTGTGGAGCCATGGCGGACAGAGCCGATGGCCTGAGCGCCGTCTTGTTCCAGGGAAGAGGGGGGGTCAGGAGCCGCATCCGGCACAGGAGGTGGCGGAACATCCGGCACATCCGGAAGTGCCCGCACTGCGGGTAACGGTTGCTTCGCCGCCTGCGCCGCTTCCCTTGCTCACAAAGCCGCAGGTGGACATGAGACGCTGGACATTTTCTCCGTTGCAGTGGGGACACCCCGGAGTTTCATCCTTTTTCATGACCAGGGATTCAAAATTTTTACCGCAGGTCTGACAGTGATATTCATAGATGGGCATGGTGGTTTTCCCTTTCGGTGTAAGACATATGGAAATGAAGGCCACAGGCAGACCGGGGCTGACCCTTTCTGCCCTGTGACCGGATTTTCAGCGGTTTTCTGTTGACGGACTTCAGGGGGAGGAAGGACTCCGGTCAGGATCCTCCCCTTCCTTCAGCGGCCATCCGGCATTTCTGGCCTGGGCAAAAAGGGCTGCGGCCTCTTCCTCTCGTTTCTGGCGCAGGCGGATACGGGCCAGACGGAGGGCAAAAAGTCCGTTGTCCGGTTCCAGGCTCAGGGCTTCTTCACAGAAGGTGGCGGCAATGTCCGGGTTTTCTCCCTTGGCATCAAAACAGGCCCCCAGACCAGAGAGGATGGCCGCATCTCTGGGCATCCGTCTCAGTGCCTGACGGAAGAGGGCAAAGGCCCGGGGGATGTCCTCGCAGAGCAGATGGCATTCGGCAAGAAGGCCCAGGGTCGGGCCGTTTTCCGGCCTCAGGGTTCTGGCTTTTTCCAGAATCCCGATGGATTCCGGAACCTGCTTCAGATCCATGAGGCAGCGGCCCAGATGAAAGGTGCAGGCAAAGCAGTCCGGTTCCAGGGGCAGGGCGTTTTCGAAGCAGGTTCTGGCTTTCGTGGTGTCCCCCCTGAGCTCATGGATCAGGCCCTGATTGTAAAGGGCCATGGCTTCCGTGGGCTTTGCCTGAAAGCTGCGGGTAAAGGCCGTCAGTGCCCTGTCATGATCCTGGAGTGTGCCAAAGCAGACCCCAAGGCTGTTCAGGACATTGGCATTGTCGGGATCCAGGGTCAGGGCCGCCTCATACTCGGTGATGGCATCCTGGATCCGTCCTTCGTGATAGGCTTCATCTCCGGAGATATTGAGGCTCACGGCATCAAAGGATGTCAGCTGTCCCTGACCAAGGAGCAGGCTGTGGGCCAGGGCTTTCCTGGCGCAGGTCAGGGCCTGGTCGGGGGGGAAGCCGGGAAGGGGATGCTGGAAAAGACCGGCATTGACGGGGGCTTCCGTCCTGCGGGCCTGGATTCGGGAGAAAAGGCGTGCCGCTTCCTCCGGGGCGCTTTCCGGCAGCAGCAGAAAAAGGATGCTCTGCTCATGGAAGAGGGCCTGGATACAGGGAATTTCTTCCTGAAGCGTGCCCAGCATATCCGTGAGAAAGCCGGGACATCTGGCATCTACCCCGTCCATGTGGATGGCAAGAAGGCTGAAGGGGGGGCAGGGCTTCTGACTGAGGAAGGGGGTGAGGGTCTCCGGGGAGGAAAAGGCTGTGACCGGACAGGGGCACGGGCAGGTTTCCTCCGCACAGGTGCAGGAAGGAGGTGCCGGGGTTCCATTGCTCCGGAGAAAGGAATCGGAAAGCTCCTGGGTCAGGACATGCTGTTTCATGGGGTTTCCTTCTCCAGGGGCCGCTTGTGGATATCTGGCCCGAAAAGGCTTTGAAAGGTTGCGGCGATGATGTCTTCTTCTCCTTCCTGAAGGGTCCGGACATCCATGAGAAAATGATCTTCCTCCACACGCCCGATGAGGGGAGGGCTTGCGGCCCTGAGCCTGCGTTCGAGGGCTGCGGCGGAAAGGGTGGTGCTGCGGATGGCGACACAGCGGCTGGGCAGATTTTCTGTGGGCAGGGAGCCGCCTCCGGCTCTGGCCGTGCTGGGCCGGACAAGGATGTCGAAGCCGGGAAGGCGCAGGGCCAGAAGCTGATCCCGGAGTGTCTCCGCTCTGCGGATACAGACATTTTCAGACAGGGTGAGCATACGCAGGGTGGGGATGGCAAGCAGGGCTTCCCGTGGATCCCGGTACAGGCGCAGGGTGCCTTCCAGGGCTGCCAGGGTGAGCTTGTCGATGCGCAGGGCCCGGGTCAGGGGGTTGGCCCGTATGGCTTCAATCCAGGATTTTCTGCCCACAATGATTCCCGCCTGCGGCCCGCCCAGCAGTTTGTCTCCGCTGAAGGTGACGATATCCGAACCCGCCGCCAGGGATTCCTGCACCGTGGGTTCCCGGCTCATGCCATAGGGAGAAAAGTCCATGAAGGTTCCGGAACCGAGATCGTCCATGACCGGGATACCCCGGCTGCGGCCCAGAGCCGAAAGATCAGAAACCGGAACGGAGGAGGTGAATCCCAGGATCTGGAAATTGCTGGTATGCACCTTGAGCAGCAGCCCGGTATTGTCCGTGATGGCCTGTTCATAGTCTTTGAGGTGGGTGCGGTTGGTGGTTCCCACTTCCTTCAGGAGGGCACCGCTTCTGGCCATGACATCGGGAATGCGGAAGGAGCCTCCGATTTCCACCAGCTCCCCCCGGGAGACGATAACCTCCCGGCCACGGGCCAGGGTATCGAGGCAGAGCAGGACGGCGGCGGCGTTGTTGTTGACCACCATGGCCGCTTCGGCCCCGGTGATTTCCGTAAGCAGGGAGGAGACCGCCGTATAGCGCAGGCCCCGTTTGCCGCTTTCCAGACTGAATTCCAGATTGCTGTAGTGATCGGCGACTTCCAGTATCCGTTCCAGGGCGGCCTGACAGAGCAGGGAGCGGCCCAGATTGGTATGCACCACGACACCTGTGGCATTGATGACCCGTTTCAGGTTGGGGCTGACAGCCGCCCGCAGGGCTTTCTGGATCCGGTCGATGAGGGCAGGATCCGGGCAGGGCCTGTCCTGTCCCTTTCCGTCCAGAATGGCTCTGCGCTCTTCTTCCAGAACCTGCCGGATGATCCGGGTTTTCAGGTTGTGGGGGAGGGCTGCGAAATCATTCCGGGTATCCAGTTCCATCAGAAGGGTATCCACTCCGGGAAGGGTACGCAGCAGTGTCTGGATGGCAAGGGTCATGGGGGCGTGGGAACCTTTTCGTACGGGCCCTTAGCGGGAAGAGCCGGGTTTCTGGTAAAGGGCGTTTTCCGGTTGCATGCTGAAGACATCCATGGGCAGGGAGTCGATGAAACTTTCGAAATCAGCCGGAGACATGCCGATGGCAGCCAGACGCTCTCTGATGCTGCCCTTGCTGGATTCCGGAAAGACACCGGACTGGAAGCGGGACATGATGAGGTCTGCGGCATGAACGATATGGGCCAGCCTGTCCTTGTCCATGCTTTTTTCGGGGACATGGTGGTAGCGGATGGCCTCAATGAGATTTTCCGGAAAGGCCCATTTGACGCCCAGTCTGGCACCGACTTCACAGTGATCCACCCCCAGGATGCGGCGTTCCACCTCCAGGATGCGGTGTTTTTCCTGCTTCATTCCCCGGTAGAACAGGGGGCAGGCGGAAGTGATGTGCTGATCCAGCACCACCATGCCGATGTCGTGGAGCAGGCCTGCGGTATAGGCCGTGGCCGGATGGACAATGCCCGTATGGGCGGCCAGACGTTCCGCCACAATGGCCGTGCCGATGGCATGGTGAAACAGACCTCCCTTGCACAGGGAATAGATGGATTCACTTTGCCTGTAAAAGTCCTTCAGGGCTGCGGAGATGATGGATTTGATCAGGGTTTCCTGACCCAGCAGGATGAGGGCATCGTCAATGGAGGCAACCTGGTTGCGGCTGGAGTAGAGGGCCGCATTGCAGAGCCTCAGGGTCTGGGCCGTAATGACCTGATCCCGCCGGACTTCCTGGGCGATATCCCTGAAATCTGCATCCTCGGAGGTGACCATCCGCAGCACCTTCAGGGCCACCTGGGGAATGGGTTTCAGCGCCTTGACACTGGCCGCAATGGCGTCTGCCGTGGGGGGGGTATACTGGAAGGCCTCTTCGGGATCCCGCAGCAGCCCCGAGGGCCGGATACGGCTTTTTCCGGTTGCCAGATCCAGCTCCAGGGTGCAGGTGAAAAAACCGCCGGTTTCCGATGCGGCAACGGAAACCTTCCAGTCCTTCAGCAGTTCATGCACCTTTTCCGCCGTTCGGCCTCCGATGTCGAGGGCCATGTCCTGCTCGCTTACGGGGCCCACCAGGGCACCGCCTGCAACACAGGCCCGCATGTTTTCCACCAGGGCGCCTTTTTCGATGAGGGCCAGAAGAAAGGCGGGCAGGCCGGTGGTGGCATATTTTCCCGGATGGGTGTCCGGAAAGCCGGAAACAGGTTCGGGCAGCAGGATGTGCAGCAGGCCGCCCACGGCTGCCACGGCATCGTAGATGGTCACGCCCACGCAGGTTCCCAGCAGGGCTTTGAGAAGGATGGGCTGCTTTCCGGAGGCCACGAGAAACTGACCTGATGAGACATAGTGTATACTGGATTCCATTGTGTTCCCCGTATTTTTTGGGTGTATCTGTATCCTTCCGGGATGCAGAACATGCCTTCATAACATTGCAATGACTTTGGATTCAAGCCCCATTGCCGGAGAGGGAAGGACTTTTTTCCCAAGCCTTTACCCGCCTGTTTTTTTCTGGGATACTGGGGGCCTCAACGCCTGTTTTTACCGGAAATTTTTTTCATACAGGAGTTTTTGTCATGTCCTTTTCATCTGTTTCCCGTCTGATCTTTGCCCTGGATTTTCCGGATGTTGCTTCCGCCCTCCCTCTGCTGACCCTGCTTTCCGGAAAGGTGGGGGTGGTGAAAATCGGTCTGGAGCTGTTCTTGGGGGAAGGCCCCTCCATTGTGTCCAGAATCCGGGAGAAAAGCGATGCCAGGATTTTTCTGGATCTCAAGCTTCATGATATTCCGGCGACGGTGGAGCGCAGTGTGAAAAATCTGAAAAAGCTGGGAGTGGATTATCTCACCCTGCATACGGCGGGGGGAAGGGAAATGCTGTGCCGGGCCAGGGACGGGGCCGGGGAGTCCATGCAGCTCCTGGGAGTGACCGTGCTGACCAGCAGCGGGATCGGAACCCTGGAAGAGACAGGCCTTGTCGTGAAGGGGGAGGATGCCATGCAGCATCTTGTGCAGCAGCGGGCCGTGCTGGCCAGGGAAGCGGGACTTTCCGGTGTGATCTGTTCCGGTCATGAAGTCTCCGGGGTAAAGGCGCTTTGTGGCAGGGCCTTTCTCGCTGTAACCCCCGGTATCCGGCCCCTCTGGAATCTGGGGGCGGGGGATGACCAGCAGCGGGTCATGACTCCGGTGCAGGCCCTGACGGCAGGGGCGGATATGCTGGTGATTGGTCGTCCCATCCGGGACGCGGCGGATCCTGTGGCCGCAGCCGAGCGCATTCTTATGGAAATGGAAGGCGAAGGATAGCGAGGAAAAAAAGCAGCCCCCCGATCAGAAGCACAAAGCGCAGCTGATCGGGGGTAAAGTGTTTCATGGCATTGGGGGAGGGTCAGGTCAGGTTTTCTTCGGGTCTGTCCAGACCGAAGACCGTATGCAGGGCACGAACGGCCAGCTCTGTATATTTTTCCTCGATAATACAGGAAATCCGGATTTCCGATGTGCTGATCATGAGCATGTTGATGTTTTCCTTGAACATGGCATCAAACATCCTGGAGGCTACCCCAGAATGATTTTTCATGCCCACGCCAATGACGGAAACCTTGGCGATGTTGGCATCGGACATCACTTCCTCGGCTTCAATTTCCTCAGCTACTCTCCGGCTGATTTCAACGGCTTCCCGGATATCCGTCTTGGGTACGGTGAAGGTGAAGTCCGTGATGTTGCCGGAGCGGGTGTTCTGGATGATCATGTCCACAAGAATACCGGCTTCGGCAATGGGATTTAAAATTTTAAAGGCGATCCCCGGACGGTCGGGTACCCCCCTTAAGGTGATCCGGGCCTCGTTCTTATTGCAGGTCACGCCGGAAACCACCAGACGTTCCATATCCGCATCTTCTTGCATTACCATGGTTCCCTCCTCCTCCTTGAAGGACGATCTCACATGCACCGGCACATTGTATTTTTTGGCAAATTCCACGGAACGGATCTGTAGTACCTTGGCCCCTAAACTGGCCATTTCCAGCATTTCGTCATAGCTGATTCTGGAAAGCTTCTGGGCTTTTTTGCAGATATTGGGATCTGTGGTATAGACCCCGTCCACATCCGTATAAATTTCACAGACATCGGCCTTGAGGGCGGCCGCCATGGCCACAGCCGAGGTGTCGGAACCTCCCCGGCCCAGGGTGGTGATATTGCCATTGATGTCCGCACCCTGGAAGCCTGCAACAATGACGATCTGTCCGTCTGCCAGAAGACTGCGGATGCGGGAGGCACCGATATTGAGAATGCGGGCAGAACCGCAGGAGCAGTCCGTCACGACTTCGGCCTGATGGCCCAGAAGGGAGGTGGCCCTGTAGCCCATGGATTTGAGCATCATGGCGAGAAGGGCCACGGTAGTCTGCTCCCCTGTGGCAAGAAGCACATCCAGCTCCCGTTTGTCCGGTCGCTCAGAGGCTTCATGGGCCATACGGATCAGGTTGTCAGTGGTACCGGACATGGCGGAAAGAACCACCACCATCTGGTTTCCGGTATCATAGGTTTGGGCTACCCTGCGGGCAACATTGCGTATACGCTCAATATTGCCCACGGAGGTGCCACCGTACTTCTGTACGATCAGTGCCATGTGCACCACTCCTTCGAGGCGTTACAGATGAGGTTGTAAGCCGGATACCCCTATCTCCCTGAACGGCTGCCAGAAAGATTTTTCGGATGCGGGAGCCAAAAAAAATCCCGGGCCTTGAGGGCAAGGACTTTGGATTCAGGTATCCATACCGGCGTTATGCCGGAGGGCAGACTTGTTGCCAGCTCCTTAGCAGATCCTGAAAATGAAGTCCAGAGGCCCGTGCATGGAGTTTTCGGCCTGTTTCTCCATGAATTTCAATGTCGATCCGCAGGTCAAATATTTCCGTATCTTCCATGCGTTCGGCCCATTCCACCACGGTGACCGCAGGGGAGGCGAGAAGCTCAGGAAGACCGATATCGAAAATTTCATCGCTGTGGGAAAGACGGTAGAGATCGGCATGGTGAAGGGGCAGACGTGCCGTATAGCTGTGGATGAGGGCATAGGAGGGGCTTGTGACATAGACCGTATCCGGTACTCCCAGCCCCTGGGCCAGCCCCTGGACAAAGAGGGTTTTTCCTGCTCCCAGATCTCCGGAAAGGGCCATGCGGCAGGGGGACTGGATGAGGCGACCCAGGGCAAGGGCCATGGCGAAGGTGGTTTCGCTGGAAGGGCTTTCAAGCCAGATACTTTCCGGTGGGGTGCTCATGGCAGATCGTTTTCCGGGAGGGCGGAGGGGTTCTGCAGCAGGGCGAGGGCTGCGGGAATTGCTGCGGCCACTTCCGAGGGAAGGTAGCCCCAGGGGCCTTTTCGGGAATGCATGAGATCGGCGGCCCTTCCGTGGACAAAGGCTGCCAGGGCTGCGGCATTTTCCACAGGAATGCCCTGGGCCATGAAGGCCGCGAGGATGCCGCAGAGGACATCCCCGGAACCTCCCGTGGCCATACCGGGATTCCCCGAGGTGCTGAGGACAGAGAAACCGTCGGGCCTTGCCGCCAGGGTTCCTGCACCTTTCAGAAGAAGGTGGCAGCGGTTTTTTGTGCTGAAATTTCTGGCTGCGGCAACCCGGTCTTTCTGGATTTCCGGAACGTTGAGGCCGGAAAGCCGTGCCATTTCACCGGGATGGGGGGTGAGGACGGTTGGGGCCGCACGTCGCCGGAGGGCTTCCATGAGACCCGGATGCAGGGCCAGGAGGGTGAGGGCATCGGCATCCAGCACCAGGGGAAGGTCGGAAGCGAGGAGGCGGGACAGGATACGGGCCGCCTCTTCCCCCGTTCCCATACCCGGGCCTGCGGCGATCAGGGTTTTTCCGGGAATTCTGCTTTCAAGATCCAAAGCCGCACCCTGGGAAAAGCCCTGCGCGTTTCCGGCAAGGGGGTGCACCATTACTTCAGGAGGCAGGGCGGGCAGGGGAAGGCTTGTTTCCGGTACGGCCAGGGTAAGAAGACCGGCTCCGGCCCGCAAGGCTCCCATGGATGCCAGAACGGCGGCTCCGCGGGAGGCGGGAGCTCCGGCCACAAGGAGAATATGCCCAAAATGCCCTTTGTGGCTGCCCCTGGGCCGGGGAAGGAGCTGCTCCCTTGCCCAGGAGGCTGTTGCAAGCCCCAGTGAGGCGGGAAACCCCTGGCGAATCACCGCAGGAATACCGATATCCACCACATGGAGGGTTCCCCTCAGGCTGCGGCCCGGTTCGAGGAAAAGGCCCGGTTTGGCAAGACCGAAGGTAACGGTGTGGGCAGCAGCGATGGCCCTGCCCAGGGGGCGTCCCGTATCCCCATGGATACCCGAGGGGATATCCAGGCTGATGACGGGCACCCCGCGTTCATTCACCTGCTGGATGAGGGCGGCATGAATCCCCCCCACTTCCCGATCCAGACCGATGCCGAAAAGGGCATCCACAACAATCCGGGCATGGTGGAGAACCTGTCTGTGTTCTTCCAGACGGGAGAGATCTTGTGCGGGCAGGGTGCGGCCTCCGGCCCTTTCGTAAAGCTCCTGGTTGATGCGGTTGTCCGGACTGCATTTTTCCGGATCTCCCACGAGCAGTACCCGGACATCCGCATCCCAGCCGAGAAGATAGCGGGCGGCCACCCAGCCGTCACCGCCGTTGTTCCCCGTGCCGCAGAGTACCAGGATGCGCTTTCCGGAGACGGGGGGATACAGGGATGCCAGAATACGGGCAGACTCCCGGCCTGCGGTCTCCATGAGGATGCGGCCGGGAAGTCCGAAATCTTCCATGGTGCTGCGATCCAGGGCCGCCATGTCGCTGCTGCTGATCAATGGATACATGGTTAAAGGTTCCGGATCAGGGCGGCCATGCGGCTTACGGCCCTCTCCATGCCCACCAGCGAGGCATGGGAGACAATGCTGTGACCAATGCTGTATTCCTCAATTTCCCTGACACCCTTAAAGGCCAGGATGGAACGGTAGCAGAGCCCGTGGCCCGCATTGACTCCCAGGCCGATTTCCCGGCCCCTGCGGGCGGCTGCAAGGATGGCTTCAAAGGCTTTTTCCCGGATTCTGGCATTGCCTGTGTCGCAGAACAGGCCGGTATGCAGCTCAATGGCATCCGCAGCCACAGCCAGACTGGCTTCCACCTGGGCAATGTCCGGATCCACAAAAAGGCAGACGGGAATGCCGGCACTTTTCAGGGTGTCCACGGCCTGGGCGACGTGACGCTGGTGGGTGATGACATCCAGACCACCTTCGGTGGTAAGTTCTTCCCGTCGTTCCGGAACCAGGGTCACA
Organism: Desulfobotulus sapovorans DSM 2055; assembly: GCF_059569355.1. NCBI lineage: Bacteria > Pseudomonadati > Thermodesulfobacteriota > Desulfobacteria > Desulfobacterales > Desulfobacteraceae > Desulfobotulus > Desulfobotulus sapovorans. Next base: position 102,923 of record NZ_JCANVJ010000003.1, read on the forward strand.
AAATCAGGCAGAATTTCCAGGGCAAATTCCAGCATTTCGCTGGTCGCCCCCATCTCCAGAATAAGACGGGTCTGCACCGTATCCCGGAGGATGCGGACATCCCTTTCCTTGATATGGCGGCGGTCTTCCCTGAGGTGCACCACAATGGCGTCGGCACCGGAGACCTCGGCAATCATGGCTGCGGCAACGGGATCCGGATAATTGGTTTTCCGTGCTTCCCTGAGGGTTGCGATGTGATCCACATTTACGGCGAGTCTGGGCATGGAAACCTCCTTGGGGCTGGGGTCAGGGGGAAAGCCATCCTGCAAGATTGTCGTTGTTTTCCAGCATACGTACCAGTTCCGTGCTTTTGGCCTCCATGCGTTCTTCGGCCTCAGCACTTTCTTCATGATCATAGCCCACAAGGTGGAGAATGCCATGAACGAGAAGCTGGGTCAGGCGCACCTCAGGATCCATCTCCCATTCCGCAGCTTCCCTTAAGGCCGTTTCCGTGGAAATGACCACATCTCCAAGGAGGTCGGGATTGATCTGGCTGAATTCTCCTTCGTTCATGGCAAAGGCCAGCACATTGGTGGGCGCGTCTTTCTGACGGTAGTCCCGGTTGATTTCCCGTATGGCCTCATCCTCCACAAAAAGCAGGGAGAGTTCGGCATCAGGACATCCCAAGGCGTTTAAGATGCGCGTCGCTTTTTCCGTCAGATGTTTCTCGTTGAGGGGCATCCGGTTCTGGGAGTTGTCGATCTGTATGACCATTTTTTTTCTTTCCGCCAGGGGCAGCGCTTTCCGCATATTCAATGCGGTGGTGGTAGATGCCGTTTAAAATTTTGTTGAAGCTGCGGGCGATTCTGTGCAGGTCTTTTAAGGTGATGTCACACTCATCAAGCTGGGAATCCGAGAAAATATTGTTGATCATTTTCTGAACCAGACCCTGAATGCGTGCTGCTGTGGGGTTTTCCAGGGTACGGGAGGCGGCTTCCACCACATCGGCCATCATGACAATGGCGGCCTCCCGGCTCTGGGGTCTGGGGCCGGGATAACGGTAGTCGTCCGCGTTGATGGTATCCGTTTCCCCTTTCAGGGTCTTGGCCTTTTCATAAAAAAACTTGATGAGGCTGCGACCGTGGTGCTGGGCGATGATGTCCGTGATGGCTTCGCCCAGTTTGTGCTGCCGTGCCATGCTGATTCCGTCCCGCACATGGGTGATGAGGATGAGGGCGGACATGGAAGGGGCCAGTTTGTCGTGACTGTTTTTGCCACCCCCCTGATTTTCAATGAAATAAAGGGGTTTGGAAAGCTTTCCGATGTCGTGATAATAACCGCCCACACGGGCCAGAAGGGAATGGGCTCCGATTTCCGAAGCCGCAGCTTCTGCCAGGGTTCCCACAATCATGGCATGGTTGTAGGTTCCCGGAGCTTCCAGCATGAGACGCCGGAGGAGGGGCTGTTCCGGGTTGGCCAGCTCCAGCAGCTTGATATCTGTGGTGTAGTCAAAGAGGATTTCCAGAAGCGGTGCAACGCCTGCGGTGAGAATACCGGAAAGCATTCCTCCCGTAAAGGCCAGGATCAGGGTCCAGGCCATGAGTTCCGGAGACAGTTCCTCCATTTGCAGGAAGAGTCCGAAGGCGAGCAGAACATGGAAGAGTCCCAGTTTCCATCCTGCCTTGACAAAGACCTTGCGTTCCCGGCAGTCCCGCAGCCAGTAGGCGGCCATGGCACTGCTGAGGATAAAGAAAAGGGCCAGGGAAAAATCCGCCTGCATGATGATGGCGCAGAGGCTGCCCAGAATGAGGGCAAAGGGCAGGGCCTGGGTCATACCGAAAAAGAGACAGACCAGCATGGCGGCACCCGCAACAGGCAGGAGTATGAGCAGGGGGGCCTGGGAAGAAAAAATGACGGATTCCGTGACCATGGGCTCTGTGAAAACCTGAAAGCCCTTGGACATGGACAGTACGCTGATGAGCATGCAGGTGAGAAAAAGCATGTTTTTATTGGGGCTGCGGCTTTGCCCCAGAGGACGGCGGAAGCAGAGGCAGTATCCCGTGAGCAGAACAAAAAGCCCGAACAGTACACTTGCGGCATTGTTCCGGAAAATATCCTGGGTGCGGATCTGGGAGGACAGGGCATCCAGTTTGATTTTATGGATGGGGGTGACCCGCTCCCCTTCCCGGAGCAGCATTTCTCCGGCCTTGATCTGGTAGAGTACGGGTTTGACCAGATCAATGGCCTCCTGCTCCCTTTTCTGGGTTTCGCTGCGGTTGAGGGTGATATTGGGCCGGATCAGGCGCTGGGTGAGATCCACCATGAGATTGATGAGGTTGTAGTTGGTTCCCCGCAGGAGGGGTTCGCCCACGATGCGTACCATGGTGAGGGCCTGATCCGGGCCGTAGAAGCGGCGCAGGTTGGTTTCCGTGGTTTCCGTACCCGTGACCAGGGTTCTCAGGGTGACCCCCCGATCCAGTTCATCCAGCAGCAGGGTCTTGTTGGCCACCACCCCGTTTTCAAAGATGGCCCTCAGAATTTCCACGATTTTGTCTTCGACATCCTGGGAAAAGCCCTCCTTTTCCAGAAGCCGGAAGGCACCCTCATTGACGGGAATGCCCAGCAGGGCTTCAAAACGGGGACGGGCAGCCATGAGTTTCTGGGAACGCAGGGTCTCCGGAGAGGGCGGGGTGATGCCTTCCGCAGGAGGGGGCAGAGCCTCTGTAAGGATTTTACGCATTTCCCGGAAGCCTGCCTGAACACCGGCAAGGATTTTGCTGCCCATTTCCATGTCCAGGTCGTAAACGGCCAGTACCGATGCTGCAGCCTGCCGCCGGTTGGTTTCTGTGGCCTCGCTGTTTTCAATGATGAAATCTCTGGGAGCCTTGATATTCCGGTTGGCCACATCGCCGACCTCCAGAGTGTAATGGAGGATGGGCATGCCGGGCACCATGAGCAGGGAGAAGATGAGCAGAATCAGGAAGAGCAGGCCCAGGCGGATGGCGTTGTGGGTTCCGAGAAAGCGGCTCAGGGCCTTTTTTCGTTCGGAAGATTTTGTCATGCGGTCTCCGGACGGAGGGGCTCCGTACCGTTCTCCTTTGCCTGAAGTTTTTCATAGGCATTGATGATGCGCCGGACAATGTGATGGCGCACCACATCCTTCTGATCAAAAAAGGTGAAGGCAATGCCCTCAATCCCCTGAAGGATATCCATGGCCTGAAGCAGACCGGATTTTTTCCGGGTGGGCAGGTCGATCTGGGTCACATCCCCTGTGACAATGGCTCTGGAATTGAAACCGATACGGGTAAGGAACATTTTCATCTGCTCCACCGTGGTGTTCTGGGCTTCATCCAGGATGATGAAGGCGTCGTTCAGGGTACGGCCCCGCATGAAAGCCAGGGGAGCCACCTCAATGACGCCCTGCTGAATCAGCCCTTCGGCTTTTTCAAAGGGCATCATGTCGTGCAGGGCATCGTACAGGGGCCTGAGATACGGGTCAATTTTTTCCGCAAGATCGCCCGGAAGAAAGCCCAGGGATTCACCGGCTTCCACCGCAGGCCGGGTAAGGATGACGCGGTTGACCTCTCCCCTGGCAAGGGCGGCTACGGCCATGGCCATGGCCAGATAGGTTTTCCCTGTCCCCGCAGGGCCGATACCAAAGACAATGTCGTGGGTGCGGATGGCGTCGATATAGGTTTTCTGGTGGGGGTTTTTGGGGGTAACGCAGCGCTTCTTGGAGGTTACATAGATGGTATCAAGGAAGATGTCCTTCAGGACGGTTTTTTCGTTGGCCTGAAGGGCCTGTACCGCATAATCAATATCGTTGGGGTAGACGGGATAACCGCTGCGCAGCAGTCCGTAGAGCTGGTCGAGGATCTTTCTGGCAAGACCGAGCTGACTGGCCTCCCCTTCCATCATGAGGGTTTCTCCCCTGGAATGGAGGGTGATGCCAAGGCTTGCGGCAATACGGTGGAGGTTTTTGTTGTGTTCGCCAAAGAGCTGGCGGGCGATAGCGGGATCTTCAAAGGTGCAGGTATCCTGGATGTGGCCTTTTGCGTGGTTTTTCATAAACCTTCGGCGGGGTACGCCGTCCTTTGGTTGTCGGATCCGGCCCTAAAAAGCAGGCGGCCCCATGCCCTCGTATCCTGGAGGGTGGGGCATGACTGGCCTGGCTTTCTGGCCATGGCAGTCCCTGACGGCTGCTTTTCCCTCCATAACACAGTCCCATTTCCAAAGGCAAACGATCCTGTCTCTGAAAATCTGCCTTCCGGAGGAGAAAAGGGGAAGAGGGCGCGTATTGACGCCATGGGGGGGATTTGGTACGGAAAGTCGGATTTTTCCACTGATACGCTTATGGATTTTCTGCCTTGAATGGCAGGGCAGAATCCGGGCCTGTTGTGAACAATGGCATGGAGAGATGGCGTTATGAATCCGCTGGATGTGGGTATTCTCTGTATTGTGGGGTTTTGTCTGGTTCGGGGTATTTTCAGGGGGCTGATCCGGGAAGCCTCTTCCATCATTGGCGTACTGGCGGGATTTTATGCGGCCTACACCTACTATCCCCTTCTGACGGAGGTGCTGGAGCAGTGGGTTACGGATCCGGAGATGGCCCGTATGCTGGCATTTCTTGCCATTTTCCTGGGGGTTTTTGCGGTCATTGCCCTGATCGGAAGCCTGATTCGAACCCTTCTTTCCGTGGTGTTCCTGGGATGGGTGGACCGTCTGGCAGGGGGGGGCTTTGGCTGCGTGAAGGGTATCCTCATTGTTTCCGTGGTGCTGGTGGCTCTGACCTCCTTTCTGCCCAAAAACCATGAACTGCTTCAGGCTTCCCGTCTGGCTCCCCAGACCATGGTGCTTTCTGAAAGTCTTACGGCCCTTGTTCCCAAAGATCTGAAGGAACGGTTTTACGAGAAGCTGGAGGCTTTGCGCAAGTCCTGGCCTGGTATGGCAAAGAGGTCTTTGTGAAAGCGGCGAGCGGCTATGGCCTGGAGCCCCTGTGGGAGATCCTGATACGCCTGCGGGGGGAGGGCGGCTGTCCCTGGGATCAAAAGCAGACCCCGGCGTCCATGATGTCCCATCTTCTGGGGGAAAGTTATGAGCTGGCCGATGCGGTGGCGGAAAAAGATGCTGCTGCCGTGTGTGAGGAGCTGGGAGATGTCCTCTTTCAGCTTCTTTTTGTTGTTTTTCTCTATCAGGAGAAGGGGCTTTTCACCTTCAGCGATGTGCTGTCCGGCATCGTCACCAAGCTGATCCGCCGCCATCCCCATGTCTTTGGCGATGAGAAGCTGCACTCCGTGGAGGAGGTGAGCCGTCGCTGGGAAGAAATCAAGGCGACGGAGCCGGATAAGCCTCCGAAAACCTCCCTTTTGGATGGTATTCCCCGCAGCCAGCCCGCCTTGGGTCTTGCCATGGCCGTTTCCCGGAAAGTGGCGGCCGTGGGCTTTGACTGGGAGGAAGAGGCCGGAGTCTGGGACAAGGTTTTTGAGGAGATGGACGAATTCCGGGAAGCTTTGCAGAAAAAAGAGCAGGCTTTGTCTGCCATGGAGTTCGGGGATCTGCTGTTTTCCCTCGTGAATGTGGCGCGCTTTCGGGAGATTGATCCTGAAGAGGCCCTGAGGGAGATGGTGGCAAAGTTTATCCGTCGTTTTCAACATATGGAAGCCTCTCTGGCCCTGTCGGGAAAGACTCCCGGATCCGTGGGACAGGAAACACTGGAGGCTCTCTGGCAGGCAGCCAAAAACCGGGAAGGGAAGGAAGAGGGAGAAAGATGATTGCCATCATTGATTATGATGCGGGGAATCTCACCAGTGTGGCGAGAGCCCTTGGCTTTTTGGGCCAGAAATATGGGATTACCCGCAACAGAGAAGATATTCTGGCAGCGGATCGGGTAATCTTTCCCGGTGTGGGCGCTGCGGCTTCGGCCATGGAAAGTCTCCGGCGTTACGGTCTGGATCAGGTGCTGAAGGAGGTAATGGCATCGGGGCGTCCCCTTCTGGGGATCTGTCTCGGTACCCAGATCATCACAGGTTTCAGTGAGGAGGGACAGACGCCCTGTCTCAATCTGATTTCCGGACGGGTGAAGGCTTTTTCAAAGGAGATGCGGGATGAAGATGGAAAACTTTTAAAAATTCCCCATATGGGCTGGAACGGGGTACGGGTGACGAGACCCCATCCTGTGCTGGCGGATATCGGGGAAGAAGATGCCTTTTACTTTGTCCATGGCTACTATCCTGAACCCTCCGATCCCATCCATGTGCTGGCCGAGACGGACTACGGTATTTCCTTTGCCTCAGCCATGGGTTTTGGCAATCTGGTGGCCACCCAGTTTCATCCGGAAAAAAGCGGCAGGCCGGGTCTGCGTCTTCTGGATAATTTCTGCCGTTGGGAGGGAAAACCATGAAAAGTGCCATGAGCAAACGCATTATTCCCTGTCTCGATGTCCGGGAAGGCAAGACCACCAAGGGCGTGAAGTTTGAAAACAACGTGGACATTGGGGATCCCGTGGAAATGGCCCGCCACTATTACGAAACCGGTGCGGATGAACTGGTTTTTTACGATATCACCGCTTCCCATGAGAAGCGGGGGATCATGATTGATGTGGTACGCAGGGTGGCGGAAACCATCTTTATTCCCTTTTCCGTGGGGGGCGGTATTGCGTCCGTTGCCGATATGCGGGATGTCCTGCTGGCGGGGGCGGAAAAGGTGAGTGTGAATTCTGCGGCCATCAGAAATCCAACGCTCATCTCCGAGGGGGCCGATGCCTTTGGCAGCCAGTGCGTGGTGGTGGGGATGGATGTGAAGAAGGTGGAAAAAAGTGAGAAGATTCCTTCGGGCTATGAGATGGTCATCCACGGAGGCCGGACGTTTACGGGCATAGACGCCCTGTTCTGGGCAAAGGAGGTGGAGCGTCTGGGGGCCGGAGAAATCTGTCTCAACTCCATTGATGCGGACGGCACCAGGGATGGCTATGAGCTGATTCTTACGGCCATGATCTCAGAGGCCGTTTCCATTCCTGTTATTGCCTCTGGCGGGGGGGGCGTTCCGCAACATCTGACGGATGTGCTCACGAAGGGCAGGGCAGACGCGGCCCTCATCGCTTCCATGGTGCACTACGGGGATTACACCCTCCCGGAGATCAAGACTGAGCTGCATGGTGCCGGGGTTGCGGTGCGGCGGCGCTGGTAGGTAAAAATAAGGGCGGCATCGTATTCCGGTGCCGCCCTTTCGTATCGGATCACAGATAATCACCCCTGCGGAATTTTTCTACCTCCACCCTGGCCAGAAGGGCGGTGCGTCGGGCAAAGTCCTGTACGGGGTTTTCTTTTTCCGGACTCTGGCTGAAAAGGGTTTCAGCCTCTTCTCCCAGAGCATCTGCCATGGGGACAAGTTCCCGGAAGCTCTGATCCGGATTGATCAGGGCTGTGGAAAATTCTTCCATGGTCTGGATGAGATCCTGAATGCGCATTTCAACTCCGGAGGACTCAAAAAGATTGCCCAGGCCCATGGCCCTGGGAGGCGGCAGAGTTCCCTGTACGGTCAGGGGATCAGAAGAAGATGCCTGGGTGGGTGTCATGGCCGACTTCAGGGCATCCTGGAATCCCAGGCCGGAAACTTTCTGGCGGGAATCCGTCGTCTCCGTGTTCCGGATACCGGAGGCCGGTGGTGTATAGTCTGGGCGGTTTGTGATGCGATCCATAGGGGCCTCCTTGCATGAAGGGAAAACTCTTTTTGACTTAAAACTTTAGCAAATGTGATGCCAGAGTGAAAGCTTTGGATATTATGGCTTCTTGGGTCTGCGGATAAAGAAAACCGCTAGGAAGTTTTTTCCTAGCGGCTCCAGCAGGTATCCAGACCGGGAAATTTTTTCTTAAAAACAGGGCCGTCACGTACCAGGAAGCCCGGAGTGTGCGGAGAGGGGGGGCATGGGAGTCGTTTGCAACCTGCCCTGTGTCATATCAGAGCATCCCTGTGTACGGCAAGCATGGCCCTTGCGATGCGTTCCGGATTCGGTGTGTAGGTGCCACTCTGGATTTCATGCTTAAGCCGTTCGATGCGTTCTGACCGGAGATCCCTTGGGCTTGTCGTCTGTTCGGTGATGCCGGTGTGTTCCATGAGATCCCTGGAGCTGGAAGAAAGGCTGACCTTGTCATTCAGGCCTTCAGACGCTTTCGGACTGCTGATATTTCCTCGATTTTTTTCCCTGACGGGCTGGAGTTCCCGTGCCTGAACCAGATTTTTGGCGACCGATGTGCTGATGTGAATGCTCATGGTTCCCTCCTCTCCCCTGCCATACTCCGACTGACGGTTTCCCGTGTCAGGGCTTCCAGTCGTTTGAGAACAATATCGCCATCTTTCAGGGAAACCTGACGTGTGGTTTTCTGACCCGCTTCATCCAGGGTGTTGTATACAAAACCTTCGGGGTTTTCTTCGGAACCAAAGGAGAGGACTTGTCCGATCTCTTCTTCCAGAAGGCCTACAATTTCTTTTTCCACGGCATCCTGAGGGCCATGCTGGGTGATCTTTTCCACAATATCTGCCGTGATTTTATGCACCATACTTTCGCGTTTGCCTTCGGCGGAAAGATCCACACGCTCTCCGGATGGGCGTGCTGCCGTGCTGCCGTACCCGTCTGTCAGCCGGTTGCGTGTGATCTGCCGGCTGTAGAGGTTCAGGACATTCTGGATCTGGTAGCTTGGTATATGCATAGCCCGCTCCTTTGATCTGGCAATCTTATCGGCTTCTGGTCAGGGGAGCTTTAATTTTTTTAAGGACTTTCGGAGCCAGTCGGTATTTTAAGGGCAGTTTTTTTTGAATGTCAAGGCATGTAAAGATCCCTGTAAATCCGGACAAAGCGTCTGTGGCTGTCAAAGGCCAGTTCCGGCAGGGTGTCCATGGGAAAAAAAGCCAGATCTTCGGCATCATCTCCGGATTTTGGCTTTCCTGAAAAATTCCGTACCAGGTAAGCGGAAATCAGTACAGCACCATACAGGGCACTGGGATGGGCGGTAACGCCGATGAGCTTTTCGATTTTTCCCTTTAGGCCCGTTTCCTCAAAAAGTTCCCTGAGGGCTGTTTCCTCGGGCAGCTCCTCAAGCTCCATAAAACCACCGGGAAGACACCACTCCCCTACCTTGGGGGGAACGGCACGGCGTACCAGCAGGAGACGGTTTTCCGCATCCAGCACCAGGGTACAGGCTGCCGGGATGGGATTTTCATACTGGATTTTGCCGCAGAGGGAACAGCAGGCCCGGTTGCGGCCTTCGGCAAGGCGTATTTCCAAAGGGCCTGCACAAAAGGGGCAGAATTTTTTGGGCGACATGGTGCTTCCTTTAAGGACATCGGATAAGGCCTCTCAGAAGAGGGGATGGAACGGAGGGGGGCGGAGGCAGGGGGGACTGCTTCCGACATCCATCCGTTCCGGATGACGGTGGTTTTTGCCGGTGGCGGGACTACTCGTCAAAATCCCCTTCAGGGCCCTTGTCCGGATTGAGGCGGGCGGCCTTTGCGAGAATGTTCTCTTTTGTCCACTGGGCGGGATCTTCGATGCGTTCGGCCTTGGGCCCGGGATCATGGCTTTCTTTTTCAAGGATTTCAGCGATCACCAGGGGTGCTGTATCCTGGGCGTTAAAGACATTGACGAGCAGATCATAGGTGAAGGCCTCGATACGGGCGGCCATGCGTTCCCGGATTTCTCTCGGCTGGCCGAGGATCTTGTTTTCAAAGGGAAGGTTCAGTTTCTTGAAGTTGCTGCCCTTGATGTCTTTGGCATCGGCATAGGCCTTCATTTCTGCCCAGAGGGTTTCATCCAGCCCTTCTCCGACAATTTTTTTCACATCTCCTCTGGCATCCATCACGGCATTGCCAAAGGCGTTCACCTCCATGCCCCAGCCGATCATTTGCAGGGCTGTGGCCACGTTGGCCTTGGTGGTGGCGGTTTCCTTTGCAATGCGGCGCAGTTTTTCCGCATCATTGCCGGAAGTGCCGTGCTGGGCACCGGAAATTTTATAGGGTTCAAGGGCTTTGTGGATTTCTGCGGTCAGCTCGATCTGAATGCCGTCTTCATTGGCCTCAATGCCGTGGGTGGTGCCGTTGTTGAGGGCGATCCAGTTGGGGAAGATGCCGTGGGCGTTGAGTCCCTGGATGAGGAAAAGGGCTTCTTCCGGTGTGGAAAGGCCCTGGTTGCCCTTGATTTCCCCCACTTCCGTTTCAAGTCCCGCCCAGGAGGGAATGAGGTCGGCAACGGCGATGTTGGTAAGCAGGTTCAGGGCATCGGGCATGTGGGAGGCATCGATGGCGATGGAGGTGATGCCTGCCTCAAAAAGGGAGGGAATTTCCCGGCGGGCTCCGGCAAGATCGCTTTCCTTTTTGATACCGTAGTGATCGGCATGGATGGCAATGGGAATGGTGATGCCCAGCTCGTTGGCAATGGCATCCACCTGCCGGGCCATGTTCCAGAGGCTGACGGGGCAGTAGGCATCGGCTCCCCCTTCGGAACGGGCGATCTCGATGATGATGGCGGCATTGGCTTTCTGGGCCGCCTGAAGGACACCCCGGATGATGATGTGGCTTCTGGCATTGGCGGCGATGGTCATACAGCCGCCTTTTCGGATCATGGCATTGTCGATGTATTTGCCGCTGACGAGAAGGGCCTTGGAGTTGGGAAAGAGCCGGGTGATGTTGGGCGGTCTGCCGATGCGTACGGCCTTTTCAAAATCCGCATTGTACAGGGTCATGGGGTCTCCTCGGGGCTTTTTTATGAAGGCCCGCGCTGGTTTTGGGTTTTGGGGTTATGGAAAAGCGGGGATCTCCTTGTCCCGGCCTTGTTGTCATGGGGGATGCCATGCTGCGACAGCCTTTATAGGGAAGAATGCTTTGAAGATCAAGCGCCTGCGGTCAGGATGAAGGTGACAAGGATCGGGGTCAGCAGGGTGAGAACAAGGCCTGAAAAAACGGCAATCAGGGCATACTCCCTTCCGGTGAAGCGCACGATGACGGGCAGGGAGGTGTCCATGGCCGTGGCTCCGGCAGCGGCAATGCCCGAAAGTCTGCCGCAGTGGCGGACAAGAAGGGGGGTGGCTGTGAGGGCAAAAATTTCCCGGAAGATGTTGGAAAGCAGGGCAATGAGGCCTAAGGCTTCCCCGGAGATGCGGGTGATGAGAATGCTGGAGAGGGAGTAGTAGCCGAACCCGGCCCCTACGGCGGCCCCTTCCCGGAAGGAAAGGCCGGGAAGGAGACCGGCGGCAAGGCCTGAAGCCAGAATAGAGCCTGAGGCAATGAGAAGGGGAATCAGCAGGATGGGAAGACGGATACGCCGGAGCATCTCCAGGGTTTCCCGTCTGCCGCCGATGCCCATGCCCACGAGAAAGAGCAACAGGTAGAGGGCCAGGGTGGAAAGACTGTCTGTGGGCAGATTCCGGAGAGAGGGAAGAACCAGGGTGCAGATCAGGCCCAGCAGAAAGGCTGCGATGATTTTAAGGCTGCCCACGATGTTTTCCTTCAGAGCCGGGGAGGGACTGTTTTCTGAAAAAGAGCTGGTACACAGGCCAGATAAAGAGAATGCTGCCCGCAATGGCAACAAGGCTGAGGATCAGGGCAAAGAGTCCTGAAAGTCCCATGGCGGAGAGCATTTCGGGATGGAGCCCCGTACCCAGTCCCAGGCTGAAGAGCAGCAGGTAGACGGCCCAGGATGCGGCCCTGTCGGAAAGATCCATAATGTAAAGGCGTTTTCGCAAAAGAAAACCCGCAAAAATGCCTGCACCCAGAAAAAATAGTACGCTTTGCATGATGACCGACCCGCCGGAAATGAAGGATGCGTTTTTGTAAGGAAGAGTGTTCAGTCCTGACGTCTGCACAAGGAGCACAGGCGTCAAGGCCATACACCGGCCCACGGCGGGCTGTCAACACGGGGTTTTGGATCTGTTCTCATGGATTCCGGTAAAGCGGCGTTGGATCCTCCACATCCGGAATGCCGTCACCATCGCAGTCCAGATCCATCTCAAGGCCTGATTTTCGGATTTCTTCCTCGGTGGCAAGGGGGTGGAAGAAGTCCGGTTTGCCATCCCCGTCCGTATCCACAAGGGCGACAGGCGTCCCGGGGAAGGCGTCATACAGGGCCAGAGCCGTTCCCATCTTGAGGTAGGCGGCGTTTTTTCTGGCAAGGAAGGGAATCTGATCCGCCGTACGGAGGGCAGCCTGGAGTGCTTTTGCCAGGGCATAGGCTTCTGCAAGGGAGGTCAGGGCCTCCATCCGGTCGTTTTCATTGAAAATAGCCAGGGCTGTTGCATAGGCGGTATCCAGCTCCATACGTTCCAGATCCGGCCATCCTGCTTCCCGGAATTTTTCCGCAAGGCTTACCCGCAGCTTGGCTGTATCCTTTGTGGCCGTGTTGAGTGTATCCGCGTCTTCTCCGGCTTCGTCCAGAATGTCTTCAGCCTTCGGGCTGAGGAAAAGAGCAAGGTTTTTTGCCGTTTCCGTCCGCTGACTTCCCGTGAGATCGGAGAGAAGTTCAAGCCCTTTTTTCATGACATCCAGGGTTTTGCGGGTACCGAACTGGTTTTTGAGGGCCGTTACCGCATGGTCAAAGGCCAGATCCGCTTCAAGGGGCTCTTCGCAGGCATCAAAGGCTTTTGCCAGAACCCTCCAGGCCTCAAGAGCGTCCACTGGGCTGAAGGCAGGCGTGATCTGGCTCCGGGTTTCGGTCAGGAGACGTTTTGCTCTTTCCGGCTGTCCCGCACGCACAAGCAGGGGGGCGATACGGGCGTAACCTCTGGTGAGTTGCCGGGAGACCCAGTCTTTGGGAGCGGCCCTGTCCAGACCTTCCATCTGATCTGCGTAGAAAAGGGCCTTTTCCAGAAGAATCCCAGCACCTGTCTTGTCCCCTTTTTGCAGAAGGATTTCCGCCCCTCTGGGCAGATCGCTGGTCTCATAGGTGAGAAAGCGGATTTTTTCCGCAAGGGTTTCATCCGCGTGGCTGCTGGTGGCCCGTACATAGTCTTCCACGAATGTCATTGCCATGTTCAGATCCCCATGACGGACATGATAGTCTGCCCCTTCGGCAAAGGCCCTGGCCCTGTACCGTGCGGAATTGGTGCTTGTGGTGGGGATGGAGGCCGCCAGATCCAGGGCCTCCTGTGCCCGGTTCATGGAAAAGAGGAGAGCCGCCACATCGGGCATATAGGCGTGGGTTTCTCCGAAGGTGAGGTTGAGGGCCTGAGGGCCGGATGCGGTGTCGGACAGGAGGTTATCCTTTTCACGTAAGGAAAGGATGGTGCCGATGATGCGCAGGGCCTCCTCCGAAAGTCCGGCTTCGGCATAGCGCAGGGCTGTTTCCACCAGCATGTAAATACGGAGTTTGTAATGGCACTGTCCGGTTTTGACGTTTTCATTGGGAGGCGTGCTGGCGGCAAGCTCTTCCAGCACATGAAGCCCTGCGACCAGTTCCGGAGCAAGGGGGGGGGTGGTTTGGGGAGGATATTCTGCTAACAGGGCATCTACCGTACTGCGTGCTGTCATGGCAAGGCGGCTGTGGCTGCTGAAGTTGAGATTCTGTCCCAGAAATTCGGTGCGCAGGATCTTTAGAAGCGCCTGCATGGCCTGACTGTCCTGAAGTTTTGCCCAGGTTGTCTGGATATGGACGAACTGCTGGAGATCCTCGGTATCCACGCTGTTACCCTTGAGGGTCATGCGCTCAAGAAGACGTTTTTCAGCCTCTTTCAGGATTGTCCGGCTTTCGGTTTCCCGCTTCCAGGAGGCAAGGGACTGGGCGAGGTAGGTCTGGGCACTGACCAGGGCCATGTCGTCGTACATGCGGGTTCGGATGATATGGGTCGCCTCATCGAAAAAGCCTTCCTTTGCCTTTACCCGCACCACCTGAGCCAGTACCCCGTCCCGGGTCAGGTCGTCATACACCCTGTCCACCAGTCTTTCCGCCTGAAGCACAGGTGAAAGATTGGAATTGAAATAGTAGTGAAGACGTTTTGCATTGTCTTTTTTGGGGTGTTCATGGGCCAGGAGGGGAACTTCCACCTGATAGGGAATGTTTGTACGCAGGATTTCCGCGAGCAGGGTTGTGCTTTGGGAATCTTCAAAGATCCGGGAGAGATCCTGGGGGGTGACAGTGCCTTCGGCCAGAGGCCCGGATACGGTGTAGCCGCTGGGGCTGTCTTTGGACGTACTGATCTGGAGCAGGTCGGCTTTGGGAAGGGCGTAACGCAGAAAACGGGCCATGGTGGAGACATCGGCAAAGGCATCTTCACGGGTGGAAAGGTTTTGGGCCAGAAGGGCCGTATTGACCGCATAGGTACTGCGGCGTTCCTGAAAGAGGGGATCCGCCGGGGCAATGCTGCCCTCCAGAGCTTCCATGAGAGCTGTGGCGAAAAGATGGTTCCGGGTGGCCTGGGTCATCAGGGTGGTATTGTTTCCAGCTTCTGCAAGTGCGGCATGGAAAGTCTGAAGTTCCGTCTCTTTTCCTGCAAGTACGGGAAAGGCGGCAAGGCCGTTGGTATTCAGGCTGGTATCCTGATTAAACAGGGGGGGCAGCTTTTCCTGTGCCAGTTTGCTGGCGATCTGGGCAAAGGCTTCTCCGGAAGGAGTCAGGGTTTGGGCAAGGCGGGAAAGAAAAAGGGTGCGGCGTAACATGCGGGGATCTTCCGTGGGCCGCCGGGTGACGGGGAGGTCATCGGGCAGTCCCAGCCAGCTCCGGACAAGATTCTGGGCCTGAAGAATATCGGTTTGCTGGGCCATGACCGCCACCACCAGGGTCGTGGCGGGGGAAAGGATGGGGGATTCTCCTTCAGCAAAAAGGGCCAGGGGGGTGGCGAGGGAAAGGTCTTCAAAAAGGGCTCCGGTCTGGGTGTCCCGTCCCCCCTGAGAGCGGAGAATACCAAGGCCCCGGGATTCGGGCAGGATTTCCAGGGAAAAGCGTCCTTCGGCATCGCTGCGTACGGACTGCCCCTTTCCCTCCAGATAAATGAGGGCATCGGCGATGGGGGGATCTTCAATAATACCATTCAGAGTCAGGGTGGCTGCGGCTTTGGGGGTGGCGGATACGCTTCCGTTTCCCCCCCCGCTTCCGCAGGCCTGGAGGAGGAAAGCTCCCAGAAAAATTCCCAGGGTGAGGACAATGAGGCGGCTGGGCCGGTCGTGCTGGTTTTGGGAGTGTACAGGGCGGGTTTTTTTCATGGCATCCTCCGGAAAAAGCAGGGGGTAACTGAAATACCTTGCAATCCCGAGACTATAGCAGAAGCCCCCTTCGGTCAATCCCTCTTCGTTTCAGTACCGCAGCCCGGCTCCCAGCCAGAGCTGACGGCCTGTGAGGGGGATGCGGGCAGGGCCGGTAAGAATGGCATGGTTAAAGACATTGAGAACTTCAGCGGAAAGCTCCAGACAGAGGCCCTTTCCCAGAATCCGCTTCCAGTGCAGACCCGTATCAAAGCGGATATGGCTTTTACGGGTTTCTTCCTCCAGTACGGGAACCAGGGCTTCCAGGGGATAACCGTTTGCATCGAGGCCTGCCAGATGGGAGGGGAGCTCCTTTTTTTCTCCCGTATCCGTCCGGATTTTGTAGGCGGCCCTGTAGCGGATGCGGGTGCTGATGCGGATTCCTGCCCCGGCATCCAGGGTGTGCAGCAGATCTGCGGACCAGGGGCGGGCGTAGTCCGTTCTGGGAAGCTGGTTTTTATCCTGAAAGCGACCCTGAAAGAAAACATAGCGTTCTTCCGGAGAAAGGGAGGCTTCGTCATTGTAGCTTTGCGTTGCGGAAAGGCTTTCCTCAAAAGAGAGTCTGGCAAAGAGTTCCTGTTTTTTCCATGTACGCTCCCAGGACAGGTGCAGGGCTTTGTAGTCACTGGCTCCGTTATTGGTATAGCTTGTCACCCGATCACCGTTTTCTTCCGTAAGGGGTTCTCCTGAGGTGATCTGATTCCGGGTGCGTCTTTCCATCCATGTCATGTCCAGCATACCGCCCATAAGGGGGAGATCCGTCCCCAGAGTCCATTCATCGCTGTAGGGAAGGGAAAGGGCGTTGAAGCGGTACAGGCGGCTGTCGTCGCTGTAAAGTGTCCAGGCACCGGGGCGGCCCAGTTCCAGTCCCCGGTGTTCGATCTGGGCGATGGCGCCCCGTTTTTCCCTGAGTTTGAGAAAAATGGCGTCTCCGCCCTGGTAACGGGCAGCCCCGGCCCGGATGCGGAACTCCTTTTTATGAAGAGGACGCCATGCGGCAAAGATACGGGGGGAAAGGGCAGGGCTTGTCTGGCTGTCGGGAAACTGGACACGGAGTCCCGGTCTCAGGAGGAAGCTTTTCCAGTGGAGATCCGTTGACACATGGGCCGCCATGTCCAGCTGTTTCACTTCCACATCATAGGCCTTGTAAACGGTTCTGCGGTAAAAGAACTGGTCGCCCGGAAGGCAGTCGAGGGAGCCTTCGGGGCAGAGCAGACCCGGAACCTTGCGGCTTGCCGTATAGACCAGTGTGGTCTCCGGCCTTGTTTCCCGAAGGGTGTGATGCTCCAGGGAAAGGCCCGTATCCAGGGAAAAACCGAAGTTTCCCCTTTCCCTTTTGTGGCTGGTGAAGGCGAGGTTCAGGGAGGCACTGTCCTGTTTTCGGGAAAAATCACCAAACCCGCCTTCACGGCTGGAATTCATGTCACCGGTTTCTCCCCAGGCCGTTGCGGGGCCGGGCTCCCATGCCCGCCAGAGGCCGGGGGCTTCCCTTTCGTTACGGGCTTCCATGTATCCCGCATGGGCTTTGAAGACGCCGGGACTGGCCTCGATGGTGGCGGAAACCTGCCCTTTCATGCCGCCGCCCCTGTAGAGAAAGCGGCTGTCCCGTGCTGTTCCGATGAAGTTTTCCGCTTCATAGGGCGTTGCCTGGAAAAGCAGTTCAACGGTTTTTCCCGCATCCGGGCGGTGGATCAGTTTGGCGAGGAGGTGGTCTGCGGTGCGGGTCTGGGTATCTTTTGTGCTGAGCTGGGCCACGGGAAAGGAGGATGTCAGGCGTTTTACGGAAAAAAGCAGGGCCTGATTCCGGGAGAGAGGGGTTTCAAAACCGGCCCTGATTTCATTTTTTTCAAATCTGGGCTGGTAGCTTGTACCGGGACTGGCTTCCAGCTCTTTTTGCAGTTCCCAGGGAATATGAAAGGAGGTCCAGGCATCCCGTGTGCCCCGCCATTCAGTCCAGGCGGAAAAGGTCTCTCTGGGGTTGCGGGTGGTTGCGGAGACCACACCACCTGTAAACCCGCCATAGGCTGCCGGAATGTCATGGCTGTAGACCGTGAGGGTGTCGAGAAGATCCAGATCGGGAAAGAGGGCCATGGCATGGCCGGGGATGTCATGGATGAGATTGTCTGAGGAGGCCGGAGACATGAGGGCATTCATGCCCATGCCATCCATGCGGAAATCGTTTTCATGGAAGCGGGCGCCGCTGATGGAAATACGGGAGGGGAGAATTTCACCGCCCGTCAGGCCGGAATCGGACAGCTCTTCGATCTGCACACCACCGGCGCTCTGGAGGAGATCCGTGAGGGTACGGTTGCCCGCAGGTATGGTGTCCAGCAGAGGGCCTTCAAAACGTGTTGTGCCGTTTTTTTCCGTTTCCGGGCTGCCGGGAACGAAAACAGGCTCGAGAAGAAGGTAGTCCGGTTCAGACGTTGTGCTGTCGTCCTCTGCCCGAGAGAAGAGGGGCGTAAAGAGAAGGGTGAAAAAGAGGATGGGAATCAGCAGAAAAGGGGGCATGGCGAGACTCCGTTGCTTTTCCGGGGCAGGGAAGGATCCGTCTTGATTTTGGAGTAAAATCCGTATATATCCGCATTCTTTTGACTTTTTGTGTCAGAAGCATCCCATATCTTCGTTTTTTTTGCCATGTAAAAATCCAGGAGATCCATGAAACTACGCAGTCTGACACCGCGCCTGCCCCTTTCCCCCTTCACCCTCCTTCTTCTCTTGTCCCAGGTGCTCCTGTATCTGAAGCTCATGGGCAAGGGCATGAGCGGTTTTGCCTTTCCCCTGGATGCCCAAGGTCTTGGCCTGATGCTTCCCGGTCTTTTTTTTTGTCTTTTTGCAGGTGAATGCTGCGCCCGGATCTGTCACAGGGGGCGTCCCTGGGGGCGCTGGGTTCTTGTGTCCCTTTTCGGAGTGCAGATTCTGGCGGGTTTTTACCATATCCGGGTGGGGGTGTATTTTGACCTGGCGATCTTTTTCTACAACAAAAGCGCCCTGAGTTCTCCTGCTGAAGTACTGTATGTGCTGGCATCCATTTTTCAGATCAGCGATGCTTTTGTCATTCCCCTGATTCTGGTGGTACTCTCCCGTTTTCATCTGGGATCCGTTCCGGGCGGAGCGTCTTTTGTGGCATTTTCCGCCGGTGGCCTTGCCCTGTTCGTTCTTGTCGTTGCCCCGCGTCTGACGGATGAGTGGGGAAATCTGTTGCAGAAGGGCCTCCGGGTTGTTCTTGGTGCCTCTCCAGCCGCCTTTGTGCTGGCGCATGATACAGACCCCGCCTTTTCCTATGGGAAGTCCTTTGTTTCCGGTCATGATCTTCCGGAAGAACTCCCTGATATTTTTGTGATTCTTGTGGAGTCCTTTAATCCCGGCTTTGTGGAGTATGAGGAAGGGGGAAGAGCGGTTACGCCTTTTTTTAACAGTCTTATTCCCCAGGGACTGTATGTGGACTCCTTTTATGGCAATTCCGTGCAGACGGCCAAAGGGCATGTGGCTTCCCTCTGTTCTGTGATCCCCAGTATCCGGGGGAAAATCATGGAACACTTTCCCAGAACCCGGCTGCGGTGTCTCCCGGATATCCTCAGGGAACAGGGCTATCAGACGGCCTTTTACCAGGCCCAATACAATATCAATTATGACAATACCGGCCCTTTCTTTTTGAAAAACGGTTTTGATCTTGTTCGGGGTATGGACAGGGAAATGCTCCAGGGGGTGCCCGCCGAAGCACTCTGGAACCCCTGGGGGCTTCAGGAAGATGTTTTTTTTGAAAGGGTTTTTGCGGATCTGGAAAAAAAAAGGGACAGGGAACGGCCCCTTTTCTGCGCCCTGGCCACTATCACCAACCATATGGGATTCAGCGGACTGCCGGAAGCAGAGCGGCGGGTGGTGGCAGAAGCCAGGTCTTACAGGGAACATTACATGAACTCCCTTGCCGCAACGGATGCCTGGCTGCAAACGTTTTTTGAAAAGCTGAAGACCCGGCCGGGAGGCCGGGAGGCCCTTGTGGTCATTACCGGTGATCATGGTTTTCCCATGGGAGAGTCGGGTACCTTTTCTCCCCAGGTGGGGTATGGGGAAAGCAATTTCCGGACGCCCCTCCTGATTCTCTGGCCGGAGCGTCTGGAGGGCCGACGTATTGCGGAAAGTCCCTTTACCCAGGTGGATATTGCCCCAACGGTACTGGATCTGCTGGGGATTTCCGGATTCTGGCCCCTTATGGGAAGATCTGTCCTGGGGAAAGAAGACAATGCGGAAAGGATGCAGGTTCTGGTGCAGCCCTATAACGGACAGTTTTTTGTTCTGCGGCAGAAGAATCTCAAATATGTGTACAGCGCAGAGCTTCAGGAAGAGTACCTTTTTGATCTGGGGCAAGATCCTGGAGCGTTGAAGAACCGCATTGCCGATGTCTCTCCGGATTTTCTGATCCCTTTCCGCAGGGCCATATCCGGTTTGTACCGTCATCAGGACGCTATTGTGGAAAACAGAATTTTTGTACCCTGAGGGGCACAGATCGTATTTCCGTTTAAATGAGAGGGGCGGTGGCTTAAAAAGCCACCGCCCTTTATGGTAGGAAGGTGAGGGTCTCACCTTTTCCGGCGGGAATGTAGGCAGGCGTCCTGGGGAAATACGGTCAGTGGTAGAGTTTTTTCTGAAGCCATTCCTTAACCTCGCCTTCCAGGGCATAAACCCCTCGGTTGTACCCCACGGATTCCAAGAAAGACTGTTTCAGTCCTTCTGGGAGGGGAATTTTGGCCAGTTCCACAGCTTCCTCCGAATTGCGGCGGATCAGATAGATGACCGGAGGATCTTCCCAGGTATTCACGGTAAAGTAGAAGGACTTGTCATGCTTTCCCCGTACGGAATACCGCAGGCCACCGGGTTTCCATATACCGCCCCATTCCAGATAAAGATTGACGGCATCTTCCGGCGTCAGTTCCCAGTCAATTTCATTGAGAAGATGGATATCTTTTTTCAGCTCTTCAATGGCGATCATGCTACCCTCCTTTACATCCATCCTTTGAGGTTCAGTGTTGCAGAAGGATATCTGCATGTATTGTGCCATTTTTTTTATGGTCATGCGTTATTTTATATCTGCCTGTTTTTGTATGGGTTTAAAGTGAAGTATCTCCAAAAGACAGGGGGCAGGATTCAAAGAAAGGCGTACATGACGTCTTGAAAGGCAGTAGTGTCTCAAACGGAATATGATACGGTTTTTGATAGGGGTAATGGTTTGTAAATGAACAAGATTCTTTTGTTTTTTATGGTTCTCGTCCTTTCGGGGATCACGGTCTGGGACAGGGGCAAGGAGTCTGTTTTTTATCGAAAACCTTGAAATAAGGGTTTTTATTTTAAAAAAAGAACTGGCATGGTTTTTGGATAAAGGAAAAAACGACCTCTTCGTATTGCAAGTCGGTGCAGGCGTGTTACAGTAACCCCCATACAGGCAGCCCCGTTCAAGGGGCGGCGGAGACATACCGTGAAAGCATGCAACAGCAATATTGAAAAGACTCTGTCTCTTGCCCAGGAAATGCTCTCCCTCGCCGATCAGGGAGATGCGGATCGGGAGGATGTGGGCTGCGGTGTCCTTTATGGTATCCTGAGGGATGCGGGGTATAAACTGAAGCAGCTTGCGGAAAAGGAAAAGGCGGCCCATATGGCCAGGGGCATATGGCCGGAAGGATCGCATCCGGATTGACGGGATGGTTCATGTGAACCGACTGTTCCGCTAAGGTAGTTTATTTTTGAAATCCTAATGTTAAAAAAAGGAGATTTTTTCATGGTGGCAAGACTGGACGTATATCGCTGTGATCTCTGTGGCAATGTGGTGGAAGTGATGCATGGGGGGGCTGGTGCTCTGGTCTGCTGTGGTCAGCCCATGGTGCATCTGACGGAAAATACCGTGGATGCGGCCAAGGAAAAGCATGTGCCCGTGATTGAACGTATCCCTGGTGGTGTGAAGGTGGTGGTTGGCAGTGTGGAACATCCCATGCTGGAGAAACACTATATCGAATGGATTGAGGTCATCGCCGATAACCGGGTGTACCGCAAGGATCTCAATCCGGGCGAAAAACCCGAAGCGACCTTCATGATTGAGGCGGAAAAGATTGTGGTTCGGGAATACTGCAATCTTCATGGCGTATGGAAAGCGGAAGACTAGACAGGTTTTGCGAAAAGAGTGTTGTGTATCAACTTCTTAAACGAGGAAAGGATGCCCGATGAGCCAATGGAAATGCAGCAGCTGCGGCTATCAGATGGAGGCGGAGACCCCGCCTGAGGAATGTCCGTCCTGTAAAAAAACCTGCGAATTTCTCGATAACACCTGTTATACGCCGGACTGCGAGGGTGCCGGCAAGGATGACAGGATTCGCTAATGGGTCGGAGCTTCGGGTTTTCCCGGAACCGGCAAGGGGCTGCGGCATGGGATGCCGCAGCCCGTCTCTTAAGGAGGAGACGCCATGGATGTTGTCTTGCTTTCCCGGTTGCAGTTTGCGGCAACCACCATGTTCCACTTTCTTTTTGTCCCCCTTACTCTGGGCCTTTCCATCCTGGTGGCATGGATGGAAACCCGCTATGCCCGGACAGGGGACGAAACCTACCTGCGCATGACGAAATTCTGGGGAAAACTTTTTCTCATCAACTTTGCCGTAGGCGTGGTTACGGGAATTACCCTGGAATTTCAGTTTGGCACCAACTGGTCCCAGTATTCCGCTTATGTGGGGGATATTTTCGGCTCCCTTCTCGCCATTGAAGCCACGGCCGCCTTTTTTCTGGAATCCACCTTCATCGGTATCTGGATTTTCGGGTGGAAGCGTCTTTCCGTCAAGGTTCATGCAGGGGTGATGTGGATGGTGGCCATTGCGGGCAATGTGTCCGCCATCTGGATCCTCATTGCCAACGCCTGGATGCAGCATCCCGTGGGCTATACTCTCCGGGAATCCTTCAGGGGACAGCGGGCTGAAATTACGGATTTCATGGCGGTGATCACCCAGAAATTCGCCTGGCTCACCATCATGCATACCCTTTCGGCCAGTCTCGTGCTGGCCTGTTTTTTTGTCATGGGTATCAGCGCCTGGCACCTTCTGAAAAAACAGCATGAAGAGGTCTTTACCCGCTCTTTCCGCATGGCCCTCATTCCCGGTCTCATTTTTTCCCTTTTTGTGGCCATTCAGGGTGATTTTCATGCCGTGGATGTGGCCCATACCCAGCCAGCCAAAATGGCGGCCATGGAATTTCACTGGGAAACCCAGCCCAGCGCACCGAGCTATGTCTTTGCCTGGCCCGATCCCGAAGGGGAGAAAAACAGCATTGAGATCGGCAGGATTCCCGGTCTTCTGAGCTTTCTCATCCACCATGATTTCTCCACCCCGGTCATTGGCTTAAAGGATATCCCCAAGGATGAGCGTCCGCCCATTGCCCTGGTGGGCATGGCCTTCCGGGTGATGGTGGGGCTTGGAGCCTATTTCATTTTTGCCTGTGCCCTGGGCTGGCTTTTCAGAAACCGTCTCATGGAAAAACCCTGGTATCTCAAGATGATGCTCTTATCCATTCCCCTGCCCTACATCGCCACCCAGGCCGGATGGCTGGTCACGGAGGTGGGACGTCAGCCCTGGATTGTCTATGGGCTCATGAAAACCACGGATGCCGTTTCTCCGGTTTCCGGCGGGCAGGTGCTTACCAGCCTCATTGCCTTTATTGTGGTGTATGGGCTGCTGGGGCTTGCCGGATTCACCATGATCGCCAAAAAAGCCATGAAAGGGCCGGATCTGCCCAAGGCGGAGGCCTGATAAACAACGCCGCCGACTGTGCGGATCGGGAGGATATTATCTATGGAACTGCAGGTCATTTGGTTTTTTCTCTGGGGCTTGCTCTGGGCGGCCTTTTTTATGACAGACGGTTTTGATCTCGGGGTGGGCACCCTTTATCCCTTTCTGGGCAGGGACGAGACGGACAAGCGCAAGATGATCAACGCCATCGGCCCTCTCTGGGATGGCAACGAAGTCTGGCTGATTACCGCAGGCGGGGTGACCTTCGCCGCCTTTCCCCAGGTGTATGCCACCATGTTTTCCAGCTTGTACACCCCGCTGATGTTCATTCTTTTCGGGCTTATCCTCCGGGGGGTCAGTTTTGAATTCCGGGGGCTTTCCGACAGTGTTCTGTGGAAAAAGACCTGGGATGTCTGCATTTTTGTGGGAAGCTTTGCTCCAGCCCTTCTTTTTGGTGTGGCCTTTGCCAATATCTTCATGGGGCTTCCCATTGACGGGAACGGCATTCTCCACGGCAACCTCTTCACCCTCCTCAACCCCTACGGCATCTTGGGCGGTCTGCTCTTTGTTTTGCTCTTCATGCAGCACGGGGCTTTGTGGCTCTGCATCCGCACCGGTGAGGCCCTTCAGGAAAGAGCCCTCCGTACGGCCCGTATGCTCTGGCCCGTCGTGCTGCTGGTGCTGGCGGTTTTTGTGGTGGCAAGCGCATTCTACACGGATCTTTTTGCTAACTATCTTGCAACCCCCGTCTTCTTTGCGGTGCCTGTTCTGGCCGTCTGTGCCTTTGTCGGAGTACGGATCCTCCTTGGCAGAGCCCGGTATTTTGCCGCCTGGGGCATGAGTGCTGCGGGGATTGTGGCCACCACCTTCTTTGGAGTGATCGGTCTTTTTCCCAATCTTTTTCCCTCCAGTCTGGATCCGGCGTACAGTCTCAGCGCCCTAAACGCTTCTTCAAGCCCCCTGACGCTGACCATCATGCTCTGGGTGGTGGTCTTTCTCGTGCCCCTTGTCATTGCCTATCAGGCCTGGGCCTACTACACCTTCCGCTTTAAGGTGGAAAAGGAAGAATTTACCTATTAAGGTGCTTTTGTCGTGAGGCGTTTTTGTTTCACGGTTCGGAAGATGGTTTTCCATGGGGCGTACGGGGAAGGAATGGGGCCTCTTGTTCCGGTTGTGGAAACCAGGTTCACTCAATATGAAGGAGAAAAACATGAAATACGTATGTGAGGTGTGCGGCTGGGAATACGATCCTGCGGAAGGGGACAGCGAAGGCGGCATTGCTCCGGGCACGGCCTTTGCCGATCTGCCCGAAGACTGGGTCTGCCCCGTATGCGGTGCGGAAAAAGACCAGTTCACCGCCGCCTGATTGTCTGTCCCATAAAAGAAGCCGGGAGGCACCTTTACAGGTGTCCCGGCTTTTTTACCCGTTCCCGCCTTTGATTCGGATAAGGAAAATTACGATGCGACCTGTTGAAATTGCACCCAATATTTTTGAGGTGGGCGTCCGGGACTGGAATGTCCGGGATTTCCATGGTTACGCGACACCTCTTGGTACAACCTATAATGCCTTTCTCATCCGGGGCGAAACCAATGTGCTCATCGATACGGTGAAGGCGGAGTTTGCCGAAGAACTTCTTGCCAATATCCGTGCGGTGATGGATCCCAAAGACATTGATGTGGTGGTGAGCAACCATACGGAGATGGATCATTCCGGCGCGCTGCCCCGGATTATGGGAGTGGTAGGGGAGGAAAAACCCCTCTATTGTTCCAAAATGGGAGCCAAAAACCTGGCCCGCCATTTCCGCCAGAAGTGGAACCTCAAGGAGGTGGCCTCCGGCGAGGAGCTTTCCATCGGGCCTTCCCGCACCCTCATGTTTCTTGAAACGCGGATGCTGCACTGGCCGGATTCCATGTTCACCTATCTGAAGGAAGAGGGCATCCTCTTTTCCAGTGATGCCTTTGGACAGCACTATGCGGGCAGTGAGATGTTCGATGATCAGATGGAGGCCGCCGGGCTGCTTTTCCATGCCAAAACCTATTATGCCAATATCCTGCTGCCCTTTTCCGCCCTTATCGGCAAGCTTTTAAAATCCGTTCAGGATATGGGGCTGACTTTAAACATGATCTGTCCGGATCATGGCATTCTCTGGCGTAAAAACCCTTCCGTGATTCTTGACGCCTATGAGCGATGGAGTCGTCAGGAGACCCTGGACAAGGCCGTGGTACTTTACGACACCATGTGGCATTCCACGGAAATGATGGCGGACGCCATTGTGAGCGGGCTTGCGGATGCGGGGGTCAGCCAGGTGCGGCCCATCAGTGTGCGCAAATCCCACAGATCGGACATCATGACGGAAGTGATGGATGCAAAGGCGGTTCTGGTAGGATCTCCTACCCTGAACAACCAGATTTTTCCCGCCCTCATGGATGTGCTGACGTATATGAAGGGGCTGAAACCCCAGGGAAAAATTGCGGCTGCCTTTGGTTCCTACGGCTGGAGTGGGGAAGCGGTGAAACTGCTCAATGCCGAGCTTTCCGCCATGGGCTTTGAACTGCCCGAAGAGGGGCTGCGGGTGCAGTATGTTCCGGAGCATGAGCAGCTGATGCTCTGCCATGAGCTGGGAAAACGCATGGGGCTCAGAATTCTGGGCAAGGAGGCCTGATGGCTGTGTATGCGGCGGAAGTGGATCTGGTGACCTGCATTCGTTGCGGTATCTGTGTGGAACTCTGTCCCGAGGTTTTCGGGTGGAGTGCTACGGGGTTTGTGGTGGTGCGGGAAAGTGAGGGGGTGCCTCCCTGTCTCTTTGAAGCGATCCGCAACTGCCCTTCGGATTGTATTCAGGAGCGTCAGGACTGAGTTGCCCCCCTGTTTTTTTCTGTCCCTGCGGAGGGGGAAGCCTGCGGACGGATTTTCTTCCGGTCCGCAGGCCGATTCCCGGATACTTCGGGGTTAAAAATTCATTACCAGAGAAGCACCAAACTCTGAGGCTTTCTCCATATAGAAGTTTTTGCCGTATAGAAATTTCAGTCCCACATGCTTGTTGATGGGGATCTGAAGTCCGCCCGTCGCCCTGAGAAGCCCGTGATCCCGGAGATTGTCTTCCGGATCCGGGGAGGTGGGCCTGGGAAAGTTATGAATGCTTTTTCCCAGTTTTTCGTGGTGGATGTCGTGGTACCCCGCACCGATATCCAGACCAGCAAAGGGGATAATGGGGAAGAGTCCGAAGAAATGCAGGGGCCGCTCCTGAGCGCCAAGGGCGGAAAGCTGGAAGAGAAAGCTGATATAGGCTTCCATGGTAAGGGAGTCTTCCGTGGCGTCGGCCCTTCCGTAGGCGGCTCCAAGGCCCATCCTCAGAAAACGGAAATTTTTGTAGCCCGCCAGAGTGACTTTATGGATATTGTGCAGATCCTTGAAATCTGAGCCTGCAGTGGAAAAAAGATACCCCAGCTCAACGCTTTTGCCTTTGGTAAACACCTCCGCCATGGTTTTCAGGCTGTCCATTTCTTTATTGGTATAGAGGTAAACCTTTTCACGGGCTTTCAGTCCGGGTTTGAGGGCGATGCTTCCCTGATTTTTCTCCTCCCCCAGTGTTACGGTGTAGGCAACGCTGCCTTCGCAGCGGTCAAGGATTTTTTCCTTACCCGCCGTCCAGGGTGCACCGTCAATGGTAACGGACGCTCTGGGCTGGTTGGATGTGAGGGTGAGTGCGGGAAGGGGTTCCGGAGTGACATGGAGAACCTGATCCTTTTTATCTTCCAGGAGAAAACTTCCGGTGACAGGGCAGTGGCCTGTGGCATTTACCCGATAATGATGGGTTCCTGGGGGCAGATAGATTTCTTCTCCGATTTTTGCACTTTTCCCGTTGAGGATGAGGCCTGCACTGGCAAGACCACTGCGGATCACAACAGACTGTTCGAAAAGGGTGGCGCTCAGATCTGTCAGTTCTTTTTTCTGTTTCAGGAGTCTGTCATGGGATTTTTTTTCCCGGAGTTCCGCACCAAAGAGGGTGGCAAAATTGCTTGCCGTTTCAATGTCGCCAATCCAGGCGGTCAGGGTGCGTTTTTTTTCTTTTAAATCTTTGGGGAGCTTCTCCGGGCTGTAGCTGCGTGTCTGCTCAAGGAGGGACGCCGCATAGGCGATGAGGTCGCTGCGCTGTACCTGAAGGCAGATGGCATCTTTCTGATCCGGAGAGGGAACCGTTTTGATATTGACCAGGTCAAGGCGGACTTTCTGACGGGATTCAAAGGTTTTTTCTGAGGAAAATTCCGGTGCGCTGAACCATCCTGAAAGAAAGGACGTGTCATTTTCCCGGACGCTTTGCCGGGTATGGCTGTCACTTTGGATTGTGATCTGGATCTGTTCTGCAAGCTCTTTCAGTGCGGCTTCCCTGGTGGGGGCGCATTGTGTCCAGACCTCTTTTTTTTCTGCGGAGGCAGCTGTTGCGGGAGAACAAAACAGAAACAGGGAGAAAGCGAAAAGAAAGAAAGTTCGGGACATGCGACCTCCTTGAAAATGTTGCCATTCTGGCAGGTGTGCTGGCGTATGGGACATGAAAACAGGAAGCAAATGCTTTTTTAATTTTTTTTGGATAAGAATACAAGGCGCATATTGGCCGTGACCGGGGCCGTGAAACAGGCTTTCCGGATCATGGAACAGCAAGAGTGGCTTTTCGTACAAGAACCCGGAGGAAACAATATGCAGAAAACAGCACTTTTTGTTTTTAATGGTGATCCCCTGTGTTTCATCCATGTACTGCTCAATGGCCTGGACATGCACGAAAGGGGAGATGAGGTGGCGCTGGTACTGGAAGGTGCTTCCACAGCCCTTGTTCCAGAACTGGAAAAGGAAGGCCATCCCCTCCATGTCCTGTGGAAGAAGGCTCTGGATGCGGATATTGTGGCCGGGGTGTGCAAGGCCTGTGCTGCGAAAATGAAAACTCTGGATGCGGCAAAAAAAGCGGGACTTTCCCTGCTGGATGACATGCAGGGGCATCCCTCCATTGCGGCTTTCCGGGATGGCGGCTATCGGGTACTGATCTTCTGATACATGGCGGGGGCTGACAGGGGCTGGGCAAGGAGAGTTTATGGATCGCAAGATGCTGAAAACCCATGTTTTTTCCTGCCTGAGGCTGGAAGATTCCCAGGCCATGGAGCAGGCCCTGCAACGGCTTCCCGGTCGTCGGGTTGCGGGCCCGCTCATGGGAGCTTTCTGCCATGGAGAGCTGGCTGTCCGCTGGCATGGCATTCAGGGGCTGGGGGCGGTGTGTGAGGGGATGTTTCCCGAAGATTCCGAAGGTGTACGCAGGATCATGCGCAGGCTGATCTGGATGCTGAACGACGAATCCGGTGGTATCGGCTGGGGCTGCGCTGAAGCTCTGGGGGAGATCATGGCCCGGATTCCCCGTATGGCGGATGACTATCACAGGATACTGTGTTCTTACGCGAATCCCGGAGGCACGTATCTGGAAAATCCCCTGTTGCAGCCAGGGCTTTTGTGGGGACTGGCGCGTCTGGGGCAGGCATCGCCCGGTTCTGTCCGGGATATGGCAGGGTCTCTTTCCGTTTACCTGGAAAAGAACAGGCCGGAGATTCTGGTTCCGGCCCTTCTTCTCTGTCGCTTTCTCTGCCATCATGTCCGTCCGGACATACTGGAAAAGCTTTTGGACGATAAGAGACGGCTTTCTTTTTACTGGGAGGGTCGGTTCAGATGTATGGACATCGGGATACTTGCCCGTGAGATCCGGGATATCCTGTGAGCTTTTCTCTGGAGGATGTATGATTCTGGCCCAGAACCTTGAAAAATCCTACACGGTGGATGGCCGAAGGCTTTCCGTTGTCCGTCCCCTCACTCTCCATATCCGCACCGGAGAGTTTGTCGCCATACAGGGCCGCAGCGGTTCGGGGAAAACCACCCTGCTGACCCTGCTTTCCGGTCTGGACACCCCCACGGCGGGAAGGCTGGTGCTGGATGGTGAAGATATCACGGACTGGCCTGAATCCCGTATGGCGGCCTTCCGGAATGGCAGGATCGGGTTTGTTTTTCAGGACTTTCATCTGATTCCCGGCATGACAGCCTTTGAAAATGTTCTTTTTCCTGCGGAACTGGCAAAGGAACCCAAGGCTCCTTTCCGGGCGGAGATCCTTTTGCGGCAGGTGGGACTGTGGGAGCGCAGGGGGCATCTGCCCCGCCAGCTTTCCGGCGGCGAGCAGCAGCGGGTGGCCATCTGCCGGGCTGTGGTGAACCGGCCCAAGATTATTTTTGCCGATGAACCCACGGGGAACCTGGATTCAGCGGCAGCTGAAGAGGTGATGGCCCTCCTCATCGATCTGCAACAGCGGGAAGGGGCGACCCTGGTGGTGGTGACCCACAGCCGGGAAGTGGCGGAAAGGGCGGATCGGCGTATCCTTCTGTCCGACGGAGAGGTGCGCCATGACAGCGCTCTTTAGGATGTGGGGGCCCGTACGTGCGGAATGGCGGCATGCACCGAAAACCGCTTTGCTGTTTTTTGTCTGTGTGGCCCTTTCCGTGGCGGCCTTTTCCGGTGTGGAGACCCTGCGCGTGGCCGCAGACCGCATGCTGCAACGGGAGGCCAAAAGCTTTATTGCAGCGGATATGGAGCTGCGTTCCGCCTTTGCCCTTTCGTCTCCCCTTTTGGACAGGGCAGCGATGCTGGAAGCAGAGGGGCGTATCCGAACGGCCTTTGTCACGGAACTTCTGGCCATGGCCCTTCCCGAAGAAGGAAGACCCGCCCTGGTGGCGGTCAAGGCCGTTTCATCGGGCTATCCCTTTTACGGGCAGGTACGGCTGCGATCCGGACGTCCCCTGCATGAAGTGCTGGAAAAGGGAACCCTGCTTGGGGATCCCATGGCTCTGAGACGCATGGGGGTGAAAAGCGGTGCAAAAATCCGTCTGGGAGACGGGGATTTTGTGGTGAAGGATGCGGTACTGGCTGAGCCGGATCGGCCCCTTGACATGGGGGGGCTGGCGCCCCGGGTTTTTATTCATCATGAAGATCTGGAGGGGACGGGCCTTGCGGTAACGGGAAGCCGGGTACGCTACCGCCTGCTGGTGGGGCTTCATGCGGAGAAAGACAAAGCTCTGGTGCAGCGTCAGCTTTCCGAGGTGCTGGTTCCCGGCAGTGAAGAGCTGCGTACCTATGAGGACACGGGTTCCCGTGCCCTGCGCTGGCTGGACAATCTTTTCTATTACCTGCGTCTTTGTGGAATCGGTATTCTGGTCTTGTCCGGTTTCGGTATCCGGGGCAGTCTTGTGGCCTTATGGATGCGTAAGGAAAGGGGGGTGGCCCTGATGAAGGTTCTGGGTGCCGGACCCTGGCGGGTGGGATGCCATATGGCCTTCTTTCTCCTGAGCCTTGTGATCCCCGCTCTGCTTCTGGGCTGGTTGGTGGGGTTCGGGCTGGCCCTTCTCATGGAATCCCTGATGACGGATCTTTTGCCAAGGGGGTTGAATATCCGTCTTTCCCCGGACACCCTGCTCAGGACCCTTGGCGTTGGCGGCGGGTTTACCCTGCTGTTTTCCATCCTTCCCTTCAGCCGCATGGTGCGCACTCCGCCGGTGAGGATTCTGCAACAGGGTGGGGGAGAGCAGCGTGCAGGATGGATGGCCCAGAGTCTTTTCTGGGCCGGGGTGGTTTTTCTTGTCTTTCTTGCGGGCCGGATGCTCCAGCAGGCTGGGGGCAGCCGTATGCCGATTCTGATCCTGCTGTTTTTTTTCGGTTTCACCGTGCTCTGTGCCTGGCTGCTGGTTGCTCTGGCCCGTCGTTTTCCTGCCAGGGGAGCCCGTCACCGGGTGGTGATGCAGGCTTTGAGGCGACCCGGAGCAACCCCCGTGGCCACAGTGGCTTCCATGGCCCTTGCTACGGGTATGGTGCTGGCTCTGGTACTGATGGAGCGCAACCTCACCCGGCTTTTTCTTGACGCTTTTCCGGAAAAGACTCCGAGTTTGTATGTCATTGACATCCAGCCGCATCAGAAAAAAACGGTGGAAGCCTTTGTGGGGCCGGAAGCCCTCTTTTTTCCCATGGTACGGGCCAGGGTTGTGGGCGTGAACGGAACCCCCATAGATGCGGGGGAGGAAAGGAAAAAAAGGGGGGACAATCTGGGACGGGAGTTCAGCCTTACCTGGCACGGAGCCATGGAAGATGAAAGCCTTGTGGAAGGGGCCTCTCTTTTCCGGGAGGACGGGGATATGCCTCAGGTATCCATTCTGGACTATATTCGGGCGACCTACCCCTTACGTCTTGGGGATCACATCACCTTCCGCATTCAGGGGGTTGAGATGACGGCTGTGGTCAGCAGTGTGCGTAAACGTAAAGATGGCAGCCTGAGGCCCTTTTTTGTTTTTAATTTTATGGAAAAAGACCTTGCAGACGCGCCCCATACCTTTTTTGCCGCCCTGTCTGCGGACAGGGACAGTCAGGAAATCCTGGAACGTCAGCTTGCGGAGCGTTTTTCCAATATCCGCATGATTGATGTGCGGGATATGATTGAGCGCCATGCAGATCTCGCCCGGCAGATGGCAGGACTGCTTCAGGCCTTTTCCTTTGCGGCCTTTGTTGCAGGGCTTCTGGTCTGGCTCGGGGGACTTGCCGCCACGGCGGCCCAGCGGGCAAGAGATGCTGTACTGCTGCGCATTGTGGGCGCGGATCATCGCTTTCTTCTGGAAACGGGTATTCTTGAGACCGGTATTCAGGGGGGCATTGCCATGATTCTGGGGATGCTGATTGCAGAAGGCCTGGCCGCCTTTGTGGTGATCAGGGGGTTCGGGCTTTCCTATGATCCGGAGATTCCCCTGCTGGTGGGGCTTGGGGTCTTTGCCTTTGCACTGATTGTGCTGCTGGGACTGGGAGCGGCCCTGCCTTCCATGGGGACGCGGCCTGCGGATGCGGTGCGGGCCCATCAGGGCTGAAGAAAACTGGGCAGCGGAATTTTTTTCGCCTGTCATACTGGCGATCCGTGACGATTTTTTAAGGAGGGCTTTGGATGAAACGGTCTTTTGTCTGTCTCTGCCTTTGTTTTTTGCTGTTTTTTTCCTGTGAGCGCAAGCCCGAAGCCGAGATCCGTGAGCAGGCCTCTTCTGCGGGCCGTTTTATTCTTGTTGCCATGGGAGACAGCCTTACGGAAGGTCTTGGGGTCTTGCCCGAGGCCTCCTATCCGGCACGGCTGGAGGCGGTGTTGCAGGAAAGGGGCTGGCCTGTGACCGTGATCAATGCCGGGGTGAGCGGAGAGACTTCCGCAGGTGCCCTTTCCAGGGCAGACTGGATTGTGCAGCGTCTGAAGCCTGACCTGGTGTTGCTTGTTACCGGTGCCAATGATGGCCTGCGCCGTCTGGATGTTCCTGCCATGGAGGAGAACATTCGCAATCTGTTGAATCGCTTTGAAGAAGCGGGGATTCCTGTGATCCTCGGCGGTATGCGTATGTTTTTTAACCTGGGCCCCGCCTATGTCCGGGAGTTTGAGGCGGTCTACCCCCGGCTTGCCCAGGAAAAGAAAGTTGATCTCATCCCCTTTTTTCTCGATGGTGTGGCTGCCGTGCCTTCCATGAACCGATCCGACGGAATTCATCCCAATGCCGCAGGCTATGAGGAGATTGTGCGGCGTATTCT
The DNA here is from genome assembly GCF_059569355.1 of Desulfobotulus sapovorans DSM 2055. Lineage (NCBI taxonomy): Bacteria > Pseudomonadati > Thermodesulfobacteriota > Desulfobacteria > Desulfobacterales > Desulfobacteraceae > Desulfobotulus > Desulfobotulus sapovorans. Next base: position 135,507 of record NZ_JCANVJ010000003.1, read on the forward strand.
TCCCCATGTGGAAAAAAGTCTGCAAAAGCTGGGACTGGCGCCGGAAATCTGATCCCCTTTTTGGATTCGGGACTGCTTTTGGGGGTGGCGGGGAAGACGGGAGTGCCTATCCGCCGCCTTGAATCCTGAGGAGAAACGGCGTTCGGGGAACGCATCCTGTTCTTCATCGTCTTCCAATCTTGTTTCCTTTCTGATTTTATGCCATACCTATGACCGTATCCACGGTATTCGAGCGTCTCGCATGACTATCCTTTTCCCTGTTTCCATTGGAAGAAAGCGTCTTTTCAGTGGCTGCTGTTTTCTGAAGAATCCTGTCTGTAGCGGGAGTTTTCAATAAAGGTGCGGGACTGTGGATGGAAGACCTGGTTCCGGGAATCATGGAGAAGGTGAACCAACAAGGAAGACAAAGGAGGACAGTATGATGAAGAGGACATGGTGGGTGGTCTGTTTGCTTGCGTCCATGATATTGGGCGGGGCAACAGGGGCATGGGCAGGAAGCCGGGAGGCCTCCTTCGCTCTTTTTAAGCGTTCCATTTCTCCTGTGTATAACTGGGGAGAAAATGGTCTGCTGACCGTTCCCAAAGCCGTCACCCTGGGAAAGGGCAATTTTTATCTGGCAGGATCCGCCCAGGATGCCGGCAGAATTGAAGGCGATGACCTCTATCTCACCGCCCTCACGCTGATGGCGGGAACCTCGGATGATGTGGAGCTGGGATACACCCGCCGTCAGTTTGTCTGGGACAACCTGGACAAGACGGATCTTGAGATGGACACCTTTCATTTCAAGGCCAGAATCTTTCACATGACCGACTATTTTGTCCCCCAGCTGGCTTTGGGTATCCACGCCGTTTCCCTGGAGGACAACGAGTTTTCATCCCATAAGGAAATTCTGTTCAACCCCTACCTTTCTGCCACCATCCAGATTCCCCTTGGAACGGAAAAGGCACTGTTCTCTGTAACCGGTGTGGCGGAAGTACTGTACAACGAAGGAGAGAGCGGAGAAGTTTTCTACAGTGCGGGTGCGGATCTGGGCTTGTGGGAGACCCTTTATCTTATTGCCGAAGTGCAGGGCATCAACCGTAAAGATGAAGATCATATCGTGAATTTCGGGGCCAAACTGAAATCCGGCTGGTTCAGTCTCGGTCTTGGTCTTGTCAATGCCCTGGAAGAGAAGGCGGCTGAGGTCAAGGAGGACAAGGAAGACGATCTGTACTGGATCGGGTATGCGGCCATTGAGATTCCATTGGGAAAAATGCTTGGTGAAAAAAGCGAGTAAGAAAGGACGGGTGAGCTATGCAGACTGCGAGAAATCTTGTGTGGGCACTGGTGCTGGTGTCCATGACTTTTTTTATGAGCGCTTGTGATACCAGACCCCTGCTCGGGGATAAACTGGTTACCCTGTACAACTCAGAATTGCAGGAAACCAAAACCTTTTCTCCTCTGGACACCCTGTATGTCCGGGTGGCGGGCCTTGCCAAGGAAAAACAGTATGCGGTTTCCGTACTGGATGCCCAGGGCCGGGAGATCAGCCGTATTGAAGTGGAGGCGGATGAAAAGGGACTCATTGATCAGGTACCCCTCTGGTACGATATGGGACTGTATCGGGAAACCGCAGGCAAGCCCCCTGTACTGCGCAAGGTGGGGGGAGTGGACATAGAAGCCTTTTATGTCCGGGTGAAAAGCCTGACCGATGATCAGACGGATTTCCGGCATCCCATGTGGGTTCGGTTTAAAAAAGACCCGAACCAGACCACCAATCCCAAGCCCGTTGTGTATGCGGCTTACCTCAATTCCGAAGATGGAAAATTTTATCCGGAAAATGCCTTTGAAGAGAGCGGCAGCCGGAAAGCGGATGGCCTTACCCCCAGTGACAAGACCCAGGTGTATGTAGAAGCGCAGCGCATTCCTGCCAAGGTGGGACGCCGGGACATCACAAATGTGGATTTTTACATCCTTCCCTTCACGGGAGCGATGCTTGAAAATGGTGCTGTACTGAACAGCGATATTTTCAAAACCGTGGAAGTCAAGACGGATGCGGCAGGTGCCCGTGTTGTGGAGGGTGAGCTGCTCTGGGATCTGAATGTGGGACCCAAGCGTATCAATCCCAATGAAGATACCATGGCGTATATGATTGTGATGGATGTGGATCAGAACGGTATTTTTGATCTGGGAATTGATACGACCCGTGATGGCATGGTGGATGACTACATTGACGGTATTGATGGCATGGGGGCGCCGGGTTTCATTGTGCTGAACACGCCTGCAAACGATGTGTTCATTACAATCAGGGATGAAGCTGGCAATGCCGTGAATGCCATCCCTGAACAGAACAATGAAAAGCGGCTTTTCTTCAATATGGAGAACATTGTTTTCCCGCAGCAGAATCCTCCCCTTGCGGGCAATAAGATCGGGCTGCTTCTGAGGAATCCTGCCAATGCGCTGATCCTGAAGCAACAGGGGATTCCCGTACAGCCCGCAGCAGGTCTGCGTCTGCTTCCTTTTGTGGAAAAAGTGGAGTTTCTGAATACGAGAACCACGAATAAAGACAGCTATACGTATCCGGGTATGAAACTGGGAGCAGATCTGCCCTTGGATCTGATTGTGGATCTGGACGATGACGGTGTTGTGGGTGCAGGGGACATGGTGCTGCCAGGAGCGGTTCGTATTCTTTATGTAGAGCCTCTTCCCGAGTATGCGACCTGTTCTGATGCTGCCGGAAATGCTCCCACACAGTTTTTTGATGAATCCAATACCCCCGATGGCAAGACTGTGGTGTATCTGAACGTGAAGAATATGCCTCTGGGTGCGGAACCTTATGATATTCATGTTGTCCGGCATCGGGAAACCTGGACATCGGGGGACTATATTGCGGATCGTAAGCTTTCCGTTCGGAATCAGTCTGGAACCGGTGTTTTTAAGATCTGGGATCTCAACGGTGATTACAAGGTGATCAATCCCAAACCTGAAGACAGTGGGTATGGCATCATCATAGACCGGAATCGCAATGGTATTTTTGATGGAAGTGACAAGGCTCTTGGTATTGTAATCCTGAATACCCAGGCCAATGGTTTTCCCCGTGTTGCTTACGCGAATATTGCTTCCGGCGGGGTTTTTGGGAACACCAGGCAACAGCACTGGACGGTTTATTCGGAATACTGTGATTACAGGGATGTGTTCCAGGCCCATGGCAGAGATACGAACTCCAGAGGGGGGGGCTATGGCGTGAAGGCTGTCTTTAACCCCTACTTCAGATGGTTTGGTAATCCCAATCCCGTTGAAGCCATTGAAGGGATATACAATGGTAAGTATGTGGATGTGTATATCCTGGATGCCACGACCTTTGATCTTACCCGGTACGGTCATCCCGATGAACTGAACAATACGGTGGATGTCCGGGGGCGTAAATCCACGGTGGCTGTGCAGCCGTCCTGTTACAACGGGGCTGGCATGATGACCATCTGGCGTGCGCCCATGAAGGCTGGAAAATATTATGTGATCGTGGATGTGAACCGCAACGGACGCATTGATGAGGGGGTTGATATCATCGATGCGGTGAATCAGCAGGGCAGAAAAATTGTGGATGACGCCAAAATTGTGGGCTTCTCCGTGGAATAAGCTGAGGGGGTTGTCCTAAGAACGTCTCCCCCGGTGCCTGTTGCAGGGGTGCCGGGGGATTTTTTTGTGCTTTGTCCCAAAACCTTATCTCCTTATGGGCACTGTTTTTTTGAAAAGAGAGATGGCGTGTCCGGCGTTTTTCCCGGGAGGACGGGTTTCTTTTTTTTTAGAGGCTATGGCCTTTACAGGGACGGGAGGCTTCTTACTATATAAAAATCTTCAGGTTGCTCCGTTCGTTTGAGCAAGCCAACGTATCCCCTTATGTTTTCCTTCCTTCAAATCCTTAAGACACAAGGAGAATCCCCATGGATGTCAAGGACTACTGCAAAGGTACCGAAATGGAACTCACCGCATGGAAAGCCAAGCTTTACGACATGATGCGCAAATTTGACCGTCTGGCGGCAAAGGACAAGGAGAAGGTCACGGCCCATGTGGAGGATCTGCATATTATCGTTGCCGAGCTTGAGGATCGCATCCAGCAGCTGCGGCATGAATGTCCTGCGGAATGGGCACCGGTAAAGGAACGCATTGATGAGGCCCATGTGGACATGCGGGGACGTTATGAGAAAACCATGGAGGAAATCGGGCTGTATGCGCCAGTCTCCATTCCCGGATAAGTATCCAGGCAGATAATTTTTTTATTGGTATGGGCGGGAAGGCAGGCTTTCCCGCCTTTTTTGCAGGTTTTTTATGCAGAGGTCATTCTTCCCAGGAAGGAAGCCTATGTCGATCTCCTCTGAAAGACAGGGTATGTACCATGCCGATAAGGGCAGGACAGATTTTTTTGTTCCGGAAAAAAACGGGAAGGGCATTCTGGTGCAGGCCAGAGCATTGTGCCGTTTCTATGAGGCTCCGGAAAAGCCCTTCATGGCTTTGGATCATGTGGATCTCAATGTGGAAAAGGGGGCTTTTCTGCTCCTGAAGGGGCGCAGTGGTTCCGGAAAGACCACACTCCTGTCCCTGTTTGCCGGTCTGGATCGGCCTGATTCGGGGACACTTTGGGTCGGGGGGCAGGATCTTTCTGCTGGTGCAGCTCCTGATCTGGAGGTCTTCCGCCGTCATGGGGTCGGGGTGATTTTTCAGTCCTTCAATCTTCTGCCCACCCTGTCTGCGGAGGAAAATGTCCTGCTGCCCGCCCTGCTTGCGGGAAAAAAGGAAACCGCTGCAAGAAAAAGGGCGGCAACCCTGCTGGATTCCCTGGGGATGGGGCACAGAATGCATCACCTTCCGGCAAGGCTTTCCGGTGGAGAGATGCAGCGCGTGGCCATTGCCCGTGCGCTGATCAATGATCCGCCCCTCCTGCTTGCGGATGAGCCTACGGGTAATCTTGACGAAAACAATGCCCTGACCGTGATCCGCCTCCTGGCAGATCTGGTACAGGCAGGCCGGACCCTCATCATGGCCACCCACAGCGACATGGCCGATTCCTTTTCCAGTCACAGGGTACACCTTGTGGACGGCAGGATTCAGAGGGAGGGGGCATGAGGGCATTTTTTTTCCTTCTGCTCAGGGTTTCCCTGCGGCACATGATCCGCCATCGTCTGAGAACCCTTGCGGCCCTCCTTGCCATTGCCCTGGGGGCGTCGGTGTTTTCCAGTGTACGCATGGCCATCGACGGGGCAGAGGCGGGGTTTGCCGCCTCCATGGATCGTCTGGCAGGCCGGGCGGAATGGCATGTCCTCTCCGGGCCGGAAGGCATCCCGGAAAGTCTTCTGGCATCTCTGCTGCATCATCCCGATGTCCGGGCGGCGGCGCCCTTTGTGGCGGTGCATGTGCTGGCCGGGGATGGACAGGGGGAGGGCGGGCGGCCTTTTCTGCTGATGGGTCTGGATCCTTTTCTGGATCTGCCCTTCAGGGCCTGGCGTCCGGAGGGGAGCGGCGGAGGGGGGATCAGCGATCTCGTTACCCGGCCGGGAGCCCTTCTTGTCACGGAAACCCTGGCCCGTCGTCTGGAGCTGGAGCTGGGAGAGGCCTTCACCCTCCTGCATGGGGGAAAGCCCGGCAAGGTGTTTGTGGCGGGGATTCTGGCGGAGGAGGGACTTGCCCTTGCCGAAGACGGAGGTCTTGCCCTTGGGGATATGGCAACCTTTCAGGAAAGTACGGGCCGTTTCGGTGTGCTGGACCGCATTGATCTGATTCTTCATTCCGGAGCGGATCTTTCCGGTATTGAGTCTTTGCTGCCGCCTGAAGTCCGTCTGGTACCGGCATCGGATTTCCGGCAAACAGGTCTTGCCATGGTGCGGGCCTATCGCATGAATCTTCTCGTGATGGGGTTTGCTTCCCTTTTTGTGGGGATGTTCCTGGTCTACAGTGTCGTTGCCCTCAATGCGGCTTCCCGCAGTCCGGAAGTGGCCATGCTCCGGGCACTGGGGACGACACGGCAGAGCATTTTTTTTCTTTTTCTCACCGAAGGACTGCTGCTGGGAGCCTGGGGGTGGCTGCTTTCCCTGCCCTTCACCCTTCTGGGCTATCCCCTGTTGCAGGAGGGGGTGGGAAAAACCCTGACCACCCTTTTCTGGGGAAGTGAAGCCGGGGCGCTGTCGCATCTCCGGATTCCGGATCTGCTGCTCACCCTGATGCTGACCCTGCTGGTTTCGGGGCTTGCAGCCCTGCAACCGGCCTTGCAGGCCATGGCCCTTTCTCCAAAGCGGGTACTTGCCGTCACCGATACCCTTGGAGGCGGGAAGAAAAGCAGAAAACGTTCTCTCTGGCTGGGATGCGGACTCTGGTTGCTGGTTCCCCTTTTTTTCCGTTTACCCGCCTTTGACGGACTGCCGCTGGGAGCCTACCTTGCCGCCTTTTCTCTTTTCGGAGGAACGGCCCTTTTCATGCCCTGGTTTTTTGCCCGCATGGGGCCGGTATTGGCCCGTTTTCCGGGCAGGGGGCTGGGGGCTCCGGCTTTTCTGGCCGCACGGCAGTTCCGGGAAAGCGGTGGACGTATTGCCCTGGCTGCGGGATCTCTGACCACAGCGGTGGCTCTTTTTGTGGCCCTTTCCGTTATGGTGACCAGTTTCCGGGAAACGGTTCGGGTCTGGGTGGAACAGAGTATCGGTGGGGATCTTTTTGTGCGACCGAAGATGGCCGAATGGAACGGTCATCGCTATCCTCTGCCAGAAGAGGTTCTGGAACGTCTGGAGAGCCTTGAAGACTGGGATCTTCTGGGTTATCGCAGGGTGAATATCGACAGGGACGGTATGGTTTTGGATCTGGAGGCCCTGGATCTGGCCATGCTTTTCCGTTACGGCGATTTTCTGGCCGTGTCCGGTGATCCCCGCAAGGCCCTTTCCTTCAGCGGAGACGGGGCCCTGCCCCTTATGGTTTCCGAGCCTGCCCTGAACCTCTATGGACTGGATACGGGAAGGCGGTTTTCTTTGGTTGTGGACGGGGTCACCGTGGAGGTTGAGGTGGTGGCCGTGGTGCGGGATTTCAGAACCCGGCGCATTGCCATTTTCTGTGACAGGGAGGCCCTTTCCCGGAAAACGGGCAGGGACGGGCTTTCCGGTCTGCGTCTTTTTGTAAAAAAAGACAGAGGTTTAAATGCCGTTGAACGACAAAAGGCCGTGGAAAGGGTGCAGGATCTCCTGCTCTCGGATTTTGGAGACAGGGTGGATGTGGTGGCAGGCCTTTTGCTGAGAAGAACGGTTTTAAAAATTTTTGATGAAACCTTTGCCGTTACCTTTGTGCTGCTGGCCATGGCTCTGGGGATTGCAGGACTGGGCATTGCCACCACCATGACCCTGAGGGTGATGGCCGAAAGGGTGGGGCTTCTCACCCTGAGAACCCTGGGGGCCTCCCGGGGACAGATTCGTGCCATGGTACGTTGGGAGGCGGGACTGCTGCTGGTTTTTTCCATGCTGGCCGGACTTGGCTGCGGCGCTGTACTTTCCGGGCTGCTTATTTATGGGGTCAACCGTCAGTCCTTTGGCTGGACCTTTATCCTGACCCCTGACCTGCCGGGGCTGGCCCTTGGCCTTTGTCTGATCTTTGTGGCCGGTCTTCTGGCAGCAGATCCCGCCATTGCGGTGGCCCTGCGGGCCGATGCTGCCGAAGCCCTGCGGGAGGGAAATGCATGAGGATCTTTCTCTTTTTCCTGGGATGTTTTTTTGGGGCTGTTCCGGGGTTTAGCGGTGAGTTTCCGAAGGTGGAGGGGCCCTGTGCTCTCCGTTTTCCTGAAGACCATGGGTCTCATCCGGATTTTCGTACGGAGTGGTGGTACTATACGGGCAATCTGCGTACCGGAACCGGGAGACCTTTCGGCTACCAGCTTACGTTTTTTCGTTCCCGTCTGGTGGCTCCGGGCCGGATTGTGCCACCTGAAAACGCCTCTGCATGGCGTACCGAAACCGTGTGGATGGCCCACGCCGCAGTTTCGGATATCACGGGGAAAAAACATGTCCATGCCACACGGCTCATGCGGGAACATCCGGGGCTGCTGCGCCAGGTTCTGGGAGAAGAGGGCTTTGAGCTGGGCATGGGAGACTGGGGCTTTGTGCTGGGAGAAAACGGGCAGAGGCTTACGGCAAAGACCCGGGATTTCAGCTTTCATCTGAATCTTGTTCCGGAAAAGCCTCTCGTGCGGCATGGGGATCAGGGCTACAGCCTGAAGGGCAATAGCCCGGAGCGGGCGAGCTGCTATTATTCCTTTACCCGCCTCAGAACCCAGGGGAATGTGAGCCTTGAGGGAGAGGAACATGGGGTGTCGGGTTTTTCCTGGATGGATCATGAATTCTCCTCTGAACCTCTGGATCCCGATGCCGTGGGCTGGGACTGGTTTTCCCTTCAGCTTTCAGACGGCTATGATCTCATGCTTTTTCAGGTACGGACAAAGGACGGAACGGCCCTCATGACTTCCGGAACCCTGGTGGATCCTTCCGGAAAAAGTCTTCCACTCCCCACGAAAGATATGGCATTATCGGTTCTGTCCGTATGGCACAGTCCGGTAACGGGCGGTGCCTATCCCGCATCCTGGCGTCTTGCCTTGCCGACCCTGGATCTTGTCCTGACGCTGACAAGCCGCCTTGAAGATCAGGAAATGCGGCCTGAAGATTCACCGGGAACGCCCGTGTATTGGGAAGGCAGCATTGTCCTGTCCGGTACCCATAGGGGGAAAGCCGTGCAGGGCGAAGGCTATGCCGAATTAACGGGCTATGCCGGCTCCATGGCCGGGCGGTTGTGAGTATCGATCCTTTGTATTTTCCCATCTGAAATGAGGACGTCTGTTATGGCCCAGCCCTCCGTACTGCCCCAGGATCTTGAAGCTCTTTTGCAAACCCTTGAAAAGCGTGTTGCTGAAATTTCCCAGGTCCTGGAAAAGGGACAGAAGCCGCTGGAGACGGAGGCGTTGCTGCGTCTTGGGGCCTGGGATGTGGCGGACACGGGGCTTTGCATTGTGGATGAAGACGGATTTTTTGTGGATGTGAACCCCGCCTATACCCGTATTTTTGGCTATTCCCGGGAGGAACTTCTGGGGAAAGCCTTTACCCTGGTGCTGCCTCCGGAAACACGGGAGATGGGACAACAGGCCCTGGCGCTGTTTTTTGAGAAGGGTGTGGAACCTCCCATGGACTGGGAGGCACGGCACCGGGATGGCCGTCTTCTCCGGATTCTGGCCACAGCCGGACTTCTGAGGGATGAACATGGCAGGTGCCACAAGATCACCAGTGTCATGGATGTGACCGAAGCCCGCCGGGATCGGGAACAGTATCTGCGTCTGGGGCGTATTTTTGAAAGCCTGAAGGAAGAGATTTTTCTGCTGGATGCCTCCACCTTTCTTTTTGAGGAAGCCAATGCCAGCGCCCTGCTCAACTCCGGCTACGGGCTGGAAGAACTGCGGATTCTCCATGGCTGGCAGCTTTTCATGGGACTCACGGAGGATGGATTCCGGGAGCTGGTGGGGGATATCCGGGAGTGTGCGGAGTGTGGCCGGATGGTTACGGCCCATATCTGCCGCAAGGACAAGACCTGCTACGAGGCGGAGCTGAGACTTCAGTACATGGAAACCGGAGAGAAGCCGGTGTTCGCCATGCTGGTGCGGGACATCAGTGAGGGGATGCGTACCCTGCGTGCCCTGAAGGAAAGTGAGGAGAACCTTTCCGAAGCCCAGCAGATGGCGGGCATGGGAAGCTGGAAATGGGAACGGGGTACGGACAGGACCTACTGGAGTACCCAGATGTTCCGGATTCTGGGCTTGTCCGAAAAGGGCCGTGTGCTTTCTCTGAAGGGATTTCTGGAAAAGGTGGTGCTTGCGGACAGGCCGCGTATCCGTGAAGCTCTGGAAAGGGCCTGGTCTGAAGGGAGTGACCTTTGTCTGGAACATGGCGTTCAGGTGGGTGGTGAGCTGCGTATCCTGGCGATTACGGGAAGGGCTGTGAGAGATGAGGGCGGACGGGTGCAGCGGCTGGTGGGGACAATGCAGGATATTACGGAAAAGAAAAGGGTGGCGGCGGAGCTGGAAAAGCTTTCCATGGCCATGGAGCAGAGTACCAATATCGTGTTCATCACGGACAGGGATGGCTGCATCACCTACGTGAATTCCATGTTTGAAAAGGTGACAGGCTATCTCCGGGAAGAGGTGATCGGTCAGAATCCGCGGATTCTGGCCTCCGGAGAGACCCGTCCCGAAGCCTATGCCGCCCTCTGGGAAACCATTCTTTCGGGACATTCCTGGCGGGGGGATTTTAAAAACAAGACCAAAAACGGAAAACATTACTGGGGGAAGGGACTGATTTCTCCGGTGCGGGGGCTGGGCGGAGAGATTGTCAATTTTCTGGCCATTCAGGAAGACATTACGGAGAAAAAGCAGGCTGAAGAGCGGGCTTTGTATCTGGAAACCTATGATGTGCAGACCGGACTCCTCAACCGGGACAGTTTTATCCGCAGGCTGGGGGAGGCTTTTTCCGGCGGTGGGGCGGGAATTCTGCTGGACATTGACAGCTTCAAGCTGATCAACGACCAGATCGGTTATGCCAGGGGGGATCGGGTGCTGCGGGCTCTGATCCGGGGGGTACGCGGGGTTCTGGATGCCAGGCTGGAGCCGGATTCCTGGTTCATGGGACGTTTTGGCGGGGATCAGATGGCGGTTTTTATCAATCGGGGGGATGTCGCCGAATGCCTGGCGCTGGCCGAGGAAATTCGCAGCCATGTGGAGGGAGCCCGTTTTGAGGAGGGGGGCATTCGTGTGACCGTATCCGCAGGACTGGCCTTTATCCCCGACCATGCGGGGGATGCGGTGACCTTTCTTGCGGTGCTGGATGCGGCTTTGGGCAAGGCCAAGGAACTGGGAAAGAACCGGTGCCGGATTTTTGTGCCCGAAGACCGGGAAGGGGAGCTGAGGCGGGCCACCTTCTATCAGAAGCAGCGTATTCTGGATGCCCTGGCCGGGGATCGTTTTGAGGTGTGGTACCAGCCCATTCTGCACCTTTCTTCCCAGACGGTTCTGCATTATGAGGCCCTTGTGCGTCTTCGGGAGCCGGATGGCAGAATCGTTCTGCCCGGTGCCTTTATCGGGGCAGCGGAGCGTCATGGTCTTGTGGGTTCCATCGACCGGGTGGTGGCCCGGAAAACCTTTGCCTACCAGAAAGCACTGGAAGCCAGAGGGCGGCGGGTCTCTTTTTCCATGAACCTTTCGGGCAGGGATCTTGCTGATGCGGGCATGGCCGTGTTTCTGAAAAAGAGTATGGAGGAGACGGGAGCCGATCCGGATCGGCTTATTTTTGAGATCACGGAAACTGCCGCCATTCAGGACATGGACAGGGCCCTGGAATTTATCGGCCAGATGAAGGCCCTGGGCTGCCGCTTTTCCCTGGATGACTTTGGCGTGGGTTTTACAAGTTTTGTCTATCTGCGGGAGCTGGGGGTGGATTTCATCAAGATCGACGGCTCTTTTGTGCGGAATCTGCATGAGAAACCCGAAGATCGCAGCGTGGTGCGGGCCATTGTGCAGATGGCCAGGGAGATGGGCATCCGTACTGTGGCGGAATTTGTGGAAAAACCTGAAGCCCTGGCACTTTTGACGGACATTGGTGTGGATTACGGTCAGGGCTTTCTCATCGGAAAACCGGCTCCGTCCCTCCCTGGCCTGAACCCTGGAGGGGGCGGGCGGATGCCGGGTCAGGGCGGGGAGGAGGAGGGCGTTCTTTTCCGCACCGTTATGCCGCGTTCGGGGACTTCACGGTAAGGACAAAGGATTTTTCTTTGCGGATGGGATGATAGGAATTTTTGGCATGGGCAAGACCCGGCTCATCCATATCCGATTCCTTGTTGATGAAGGAAATTTCCGGTGCAAAGAGTCTGCGACAGCATTCGCGGTCAAAGTACTGGTACAGCCCCTTGATGGATCCCAGGGCTTTTTCAAAGTGCAGTACGCCCATATCCCGGGTGAGGCGGTTGGCAATGCCAAAGGCCACCATTTTGCCATCCAGGGAAAGACGCAGCCCCCTGAAATCCGTGTTGTCGATGAGCCGGATGGCGTTGGCTGCGGCGATTTTTTCGCAGGCCATGTCCGTTTCCGGATCCCGGTCGCAATTGCGTTCCTGGCACCAGGCTTCCAGAAAATCGAGACATTCGGGAATATCCTGGGGCCCCATGGGAGCGGTTGCGATGCGGTCTTTCGAAAAATTGCGTTCAAACTGGGAAATGAGATTGCGTTTTTTGGAAAATTTTCTGCCTTTGAGTTCTGCCAGATCTTCCTTCAGATAGATATAATCCGTATAGGCACTCTGCTCTTCCACGTCAAAAAAGGTTTCGAGTGCTTCCTTTCCCGTTTTTTCTATCCAGCTTTCCGGTACAAACCAGTAAGTGGGAAAATTCGAGTCCAGGCAGAGCCTGTGGAGCGCTTCCGGTGTCCAGTCCCTTTCCGGGGACAGGGGCAGGATAAGGTGGCGCAGCTCCGTTTTCTGGGTATATTCCGCAGCAATGATGAGGCTGTCTTCCGTAAAGGCTGCCACAGGATGATAGGCTGTGGTCTGCCAGGAGAGCAGGGAGGGCAAAGAGTAGCTGCACAGGGGGTACCGCTGGTTTTTGAAATAGGGGGCGAATGTTCCGTAATCTTGTAGGGATATTCTCTGAAACTTCATTTTTTTCCTGATTCTGATGTCGGGTCGGAGAGTTCCGGGCCAAAGCCCATGATGTGAAGGGTTTTTTGGTGGAGCATGGGCAGGGCACCGGGCATGACGCCAAACCCCAGCCTCTCATAAAAGGGATGGGATCCCCGTTCTGCGATGAGACCGATCCAGTCAATGCCCTGTTCCAGAAGGAGGCGACAGAGTTCCTGAATGATAAGACCGCCGATTCCCTTTCCTCTCAGGCTTTTGTCCACGGTGACATCCTGGATATAGGCGTCCGAGACCCCGTCACTGATGACCCGGCCCATGCCGACAATGCGGTCTTCCGTCCGGGCGGTTAAAAAAAGATGGCTGCCGGCAATGATGCGGGCAGCCATGGAGGTGTCCGGAGCTCCCTGCCACCAGTTTTCCGCCTGGTAGAGGGTGATGATGTCCCGGCAGTCTTTCAGTCCGGGATTCCGGAGCACCAGGAGTTCAGGCATTGGTTGTATTCCTTGGAGTCTTTGTCCAAAAGGGTTGTGATCCGATTGCGGCCATTTTTCTTGGAGCAGTACATGGCCATGTCCGCACGCTGCACAAAGGCGGTGATGCTTTCCTCTTTCAGGTACGCGGTAATGCCGACACTGACGGTGATGGCAACGGCCTGTGTGCTGTTTCCGGGGCGGAAGGTCTCCGCAGCCAGGGCTTCCTGAATACGGTTTCCCACCACCAGGGCTTCCCCTGTATCGGTTTCCGGCAGCAGGATGGTGAATTCTTCCCCGCCGTAGCGGTATCCCGAATCCATGGCCCGCAGGGAGTTTTTGATAATGGCCCCCATGCGCATGAGCACCCGATCCCCTTCAAGGTGACCGAAGGTATCATTATAATCCTTGAAGTGGTCGATGTCGAGCAGCAGCAGGGAAAGGGGGTGCTGGTATCGGTGAAAGCGTTCCACCTCTTTTTCAATGCGGGTATAAAAATGGCGGGAATTGTACAGGCGGGTCAGTTCATCGGTGATGGACAGTTCCTGAAGTCTGGCCAGCATCATTTCCCGTTCCTGGGTGAGTTTGCGTTCCCGCAGAACCCGCTTGAGCCTCAGGAGGATTTCCTCAAAACGTGCGGGTTTGAAAAGAATGTCGCTGGCTCCTTTGCGGATGGCATCTTCATAGGAGTATTCCGCACTGTAGCCCGTCATGATGATGACATCCGTATCGTAGTGGGTGCGGATGTATTCCGTAAGCTCCAGGCCGGACATGCCTCCCATCATGATGTCCGTGATCACCACATCCACAGGGCCATGATCCGCCATATAGTCAATGGCCTCTTCCGCACTGCCCGCCACAGCGGTCTGGAATCCGTTGATACCGATATAGGCATCCATGGCGGAACGGATGGAGCTGTCATCATCCACAATAAGAATTCGGTTCATCGGAGTTTCCAGTCTTCAAATTCTTGTCTGAGATCCGGTCTGAGCTGCGGATTAAGAAGCTAACCTTAACACATTCCAACCCGAAAGAAAGTCTCAAAAAACGATAAGACAGCCAAGCTGGGTGCTGTCGGTCTGGGCCGACAGGGCGGATGTTGATGAAAGCTGGGGGTTTTCAGCAGAGAAGCCTCAGGAAGAGTGCTGCGGCTCCCTTTGCCGGGGCCGCAGCACGTTCTGTCAGGCCGCTTGGGCAAATCCCTTTTCAAAGGCACTGAGGTTCATGTCCACAAAGCTTTTTTTGGTGCGGGTACGAATGGCTTCCCGGACGGCTTCTGCGGAAATGGGCAGAATTCCCGTTCCAACGAGGGTTCCCAGAAGCACCATGTTGAGACACATGGGATCCCCCGCTTCTTCGGCAAGGCTTGTGGCGTCAAAGGCAATGAGACGGCCGGTTCGGGCCGAAAGGGCCTCTTTGATGGTGTCCAGCTCCGGATACCTGCCTTTACCGAGAACTGCGGTAAAGGGCGGCAGGGGGCGGGTGTTGGTGATGGTGACGGTATTGGCATTGCATTTTTTCAAGGCCCTCAGGGCTTCGCAGGGCTCAAAACTCACAAAGAGATCGGCTTCCCCGTCGGAGATGATATTGGACTTGGCGTCTCCGAAAATCAGGGCCGACTCCACAACGCCCCCCCTCTGGGCCATACCGTGAATTTCGCTCATACGGACGGGAATACCGGACATGAGGGCGGCTTCACCAAGAACATGGGAGGCGAGCAGGTTGCCCTGACCGCCGACGGCAACAATGATGAGACGTTTGGGTTCCATGGGTTTCCCTTATTTTGGGTAAGGGCCGGAATACCGGCCCGTTGGCGGTTACAGGCTCTTTGCCGGGACAATGGCCTTTTCAGGGCAGGCCTGGGCGCAGAGGGCGCATCCCACGCAGAGGTGGGCATGGATGCGGGGCATGTTGTTTTCCAGATAAAAGGCCGGACATCCCAGGGCGTCGATGCATTCCCTGTGGTTTTTGCATTTTTCCGGATCCACCTGAAAGGGTTTGCCCTTGAGCTGTTTGAGGGCCTTGGCGTAGAGGGCACATTTTTCCTTGGCAATGATGACGGAAACGCCCTCAAATTCCACGGCTTCCCGTATGGCTTCCACGGTTTTTTTCACGTTGTAGGCCCGTACCACGGACACATGCTTGACGCCGATGGCCCGTACCACAGTCTCGATGTCCACCATGTTGTAGTTTTCCATGGCAAGCTCGGTCATGTCCACACCGGGGTTGGGCTGATGGCCGGTCATGGCGGTGGTGCGGTTGTCGAGGATGACGAGGGTGTAGTTGTGGTTGTTGAACACCCCGTTGATCAGCCCGGAAAGTCCGGAATGGAAGAAGGTGGAATCACCGATGAAGGCCACCACCTTCTGATTCGTCACCGTGGAAAAGCCACAGGCCGTACCTGCGGAAGCTCCCATGCAGACCACAAAATCCCCCATGCCAAGGGGCGGGAGAAAGCCCAGGGTGTAGCAGCCGATATCCGATGGAAAGACCACGTCCATGCCTTCACAGGCCTTTTTGGCGGCATAAAAGACGGATCTGTGGGAACATCCCGCGCAGAGGGTGGGGGGGCGCATGGGAAGGTCGGGAAGACCGGAAGCATCAATGGGCTGTTTTGTCTCACAGGCAAGGCCGAAGAAGGAGGCCATGTTTTTGCGCACCATGGCGGGATCAAACTCATACAGCCGTGAAAAGAGGGTCTTGTCCTTTCCTGCGATGGGCAGGGTGAGGCCCTCTTCCTGGGCAAAGGCCTTGACCGCCTCTTCCATGAAGGGTTCGCCCTCTTCAACCACCAGAACCTTGTCACAGGTTTTCAGGAAATTCTTGATGGTCTGGGCGGGCATGGGGTTGGTGAATCCGAGACGCAGAATTTTTACCTGACCTTCGGCTTTCAGATCCTTTACCGCATCCGCTGCATAGGTGTAGCTCACTCCGTTGGCAATGACACCGAGGCGGCCTTCCCCTTCGCTGAAGTTGAAGGAGGACTTTTCTGCCATTTCCTGCGCTTTGTCGAGGTCGGCCAGGAGTTTCACATGCAGGCCCCTGGACACCGCAGGCACGGTCACGCAGCGCATGGGATCTTTTTTAAATCCTCCCTTTGTTTTGCGGACGGGAAGTTCTCCAAGGGTCACCACGGCTGTGGAATGGTTGATGCGGGTGGTGGTGCGGAAAAGGACGGGACGGCCAAGGGTTTCGGAAAGGGTGAAGGCTTCTTTCACCATTTCCTTGGCTTCCTCCACGGAGGAGGGTTCCAGCATGGGCAGGCCGCCGAATTTGGCGTAATAACGGTTGTCCTGTTCGTTCTGGCTGGAGAACATGAAAGGATCGTCCGCCGTGAGAATCACCAGGCCACCGGTTACGCCCACGTAGGCCAGGGTCATGAGGACGTCTGCGGCCACGTTCAGGCCCACATGCTTCATCATGCACATGCTGCGGATACCGCAGTTGGCGGCTGCGGCGGCCACTTCAAGGGATACTTTTTCGTTGGTGCTGTATTCGAAATACAGGTCACTTTCCTTGGACATCTGGAAGAAGTTCAGGGAAAGTTCGGAGGAGGGCGTACCGGGATAGGTGGATGTAAAGGCCACACCCGCTTCCATGGCGCCCCGTGCGATGGCTTCGTTTCCAAGCAGAAACATGGCTTCGCCGGGTTTGTCGGTGAGAAGTCTGTGCATGGTCAATTCCTTGGTGAAAATGGCAAAGAGGGAACGGCATGGCTCACAAACCCCGGATTTGAAGGCGGTCTGGAGGTGGCGTCGTCCACAGGCGCATCCGCAGGATGGTCTGGATCCCGGAATGAACCCTATACAATGTCGAAAATTCATATACTAAGGATGTTCCGGGTGTAAACAGTTTTGTATGCTTCCGGGACAGGGGAATTCAGGGCGGAAGAGGCGGCATGGTTCCGGAGATGGCGGTTGGCCGGGGCTCCGGTCAGGCCCTTTCCAATCCGCAGCCTTGCTTTACAAGCCGGAGACCCTCGACTATAAGGTGGGCATTGTATGGTACGGTGTACCGGACTCAACATAAGGAGAAGAGGACAATGAACCAGAAAATCACTCTGGTGCTTGCAAGCACCAACACGGGAAAAACCCGTGAACTGAGGGCCATGCTGGAAGGGTTCCCGGTAGACATCAGAAATCTTTCGGATTTCGGCCCCATTCCCGCCATTGAAGAGGATGGGGATACCTTTGATGCCAATGCCTACAAAAAAGCCTCCCTCACGGCCCGTTACCTGGGGTTTGCCGCCCTGGCCGATGATTCCGGCCTGGTGGTGGAGGCCCTTGGAGGGGCACCGGGTGTACATTCGGCCCGGTACGCAGGGGAAAAGGCCACGGATGCGGAAAACAACGCCAAGCTTCTTGCCGCCATGGAAGGGGTGGCCAGGCGGAATGCTGCCTTTGAGTGCGTGATCTCCATTGCCGTACCCACGGGGCAGGCCCTGACCTATGAGGGCCGCTGTGAGGGGGAAGTCCTTTCCGAAATCCGGGGGGACAAGGGATTTGGCTATGATCCCCTCTTTTTCTGTCCTGAGCTGGGCAAAACCTTTGGGGAGGCGGATCTGGATGAAAAGAGCCGGGTCAGCCACAGGGGCCGGGCCCTGGCCGAAGTCCGGGCCGAGTTTGAGAAAATTCTCATCTGGCTGGAGCAGAACCTTCCCCGCTTCCAGCGTTTTGCCTGTGTAAGGGGAGAGGAAGGTTCGGATGTTTCGTGACCTGGTGGTGAAAAGCCGTTCCATCCGTCGTTTTGTGGAAGCGGAAGCACTGGAGCGGGAGGCGCTGGAAGCCCTTGTGGATCTGGCCCGCCTTGTCCCTTCCGCCGGGAATTTTCAGGAGCTGCGCTATCTTCTGGTCGGAGAGCCGGGGCTTTGCGCCCGGATTTTTCCGGCCCTCGGCTGGGCCGCCTATCTGAAGGACTGGAAAGGGCCGGAACCGGGAGAACGTCCTGCCGCCTATGTGGTCATCTGCGGGCCTGTGAAGGCGGGACACCTGCTTTTCTGCGATCTGGGGATCGCAGCCCAGACCCTGGCCCTGGGGGCTGCGGAAAGGGGACTCGGCTGCTGTATGCTGGCGAATATCGAGAAGGAGCGGCTCCGGCAGGTGCTGGCCATTCCGGAAGACCTGGACATTCTTCTTGTTCTGGCCCTGGGGCGTCCTGCGGAAAAGGTGGTGCTGGAGCCCCTGGGCCCGGACGGTTCCGTGCGTTACTGGCGGGATGAAAAGGGGGATCACCATGTGCCCAAACGCTCCCTTTCCCAGGTTCTGCTCTAGGCCTGGAGTGTAGTGTGGCACCCGTTCTTGGGAGAGCCGGTGCGCTTGAGCTAACCCTGATGCAGACTAAGGAGAACCATCCGTTATGGAGATTCAGACCAGGCAGCGCAGCTGGGCGTCGTCCTTTGGGGTGTATCGTCACCCCAGGGTCTTGGGTATGCTTTTTCTGGGCTTTTCCGCAGGCTTGCCCCTTCTGCTGGTGGGCGGTACCTTCACGGCCTGGCTGCGGGATCTCGGGGTGAGCCTTGCGGCCATCGGTTTTTTGAGCTGGGTGGGCATGGCCCACAGCATGAAAATTCTCTGGGCACCGGTGGTGGATCGTATGCCCCTCCCCTTTCTCACCGCCCGGATGGGCAGGCGGCGCTCCTGGATGTTTCTGGCCCAGATCTTTCTTTTTGTCGCCATTGCGGGCATGGCCCTTTCCGATCCCAGGGAGCATCTTGCCTGGATCGCCCTCTGGGCCGTGCTGGCGGGGTTTGCCTCCGCCACCCAGGACATTGCCATTGATGCCTACCGCATCGAAGCCACAGGCAAGGAACTCCAGGGGGCCATGGCGGCCAGCTACGTGCTGGGCTACCGGGTGGCCCTCCTTGCCGCAGGGGCCGGAGCCCTGCACATGGCCTCGGCCTCGGGCTGGGATTTTGCCTATGGAATCATGGCCCTTCTCATGGTGGTGGGCATGGTCACCACCTTCATCATCCGGGAGCCGGAAGTTTTTGTGGATGAGGATACCCGGAGTCTTGAACGGGAGATGGCCGTCCTTGGAAAGGCGGAGGGCAGGGGGCTTTTTCGGGAGATCCGCATCTGGTTTGCCGGAGCCCTGATCGGGCCCTTTGCGGATTTCTGGCGGCGTTTCCGTTTTCTGGGGCTTCTCATCCTGCTCTTTGTCGGTCTTTTCCGCATCAGCGACATCTTCATGGGGGTGATGGCCAATCCCTTTTATCTGGATCTGGGGTTCACCAAGAATCAGATCGGTAATGTGGCGGCCGCCTTTGGTCTGGCCATGACCCTCACCGGTGCGGCTTTGGGCGGGGTGCTGGTGGCCCGTTTCGGTATCATGCGGATGCTGATTCTCACCGCTGTTCTCGCCCCCCTCACCAACCTCACCTTTTCCTGGCTTTCCGGTCTCGGGCCGGAGCTGTACGGCCTGGTGCTGGCCATCATGGCAGACAACATCAGCTCCGGCATGGCGGTGGCGGTTTTCATTGCCTATCTTTCCAGCCTCACCAACACGGCCTATACCGCCACCCAGTATGCCCTCTTCAGTTCCATCATGACCCTTCCCGGCCAGTTCCTTGCGGGGTTCACGGGGGTACTGGTGGAGCACGTGGGCTGGTTCTGGTTTTTCATTTCTTCCGCCTTTATCGGCATTCCGGGGATTTTGCTGGCCCTGCTGCTATTTCGCCTTGCCAATCCCGATACCCTGCTGCAACCGGGCCGGGTAAGCAAAGAGTGAACTTATTCAAAATCGAGGTCTCACGGATGACATCCCCCACAGTATCTTCCCATGAGCAGCGTCTTGCCCTCCTGGGTGAAAAAAGGCGGCAGCTTGAAGGCCTTTCCGAAGAAGCTGCCCTTGAAGTCCTGCTTTCCGATCCTGAAGCCCTTCCCCTGGTGCATTCCTTTCCGGAGGAGGATTTTTTTCTGCTGATGCACCGCATCGGGCCGGATGATTTTCTGCCGGTTCTGGCCATGGCTTCAGACCGGCAGTGGCATTTTGTGCTGGACATGGAATGCTGGGACAGGGAGATCCCCGACTACGGGGCCATGGCTCTCTGGTTCCAGCGTTTTCTGCTGGCCAGTCCGAAGCGCTTTGTGAAGTTTCTTGTGGAGGAGGAAGGCGACCTCATGGATGTCTGGCTTTTCCGGAACGTGGAGGTGCGTATCCGGGAGCACGACGAGGATCCTTCGGATTTTCCCGACGGCTTTCAGACCCTGGACGATGTGCTCTACTTCCGGCTTCGGCCCCTTCCCGAAGGGATGGAAGGCGATCCGGAAAAGGTGGAAGCGCGGGAAGCCTCCATTGCCGCCTTTGTGCGCCATCTTGCCGATCTGTCCCATCCCCTTTTTTTCCGGGTGTTTCAGGAGATGGCCTGGACGCTTCCCGCCGAGCAGGAGGAAGCCTCCCTGCACTGGCGCAAGGCCCGCATGGCGGAAAAGGGCTTTGTCCCCAGGGAGGAGGCCTTAAGTCTTTTGGTACCGCTGGCAGAGGGCGAGCTGGAAAGCCGGGGGCGGAAAAGACTTGCCGGAACGGGGAGCCGGGAAGGGCTGTTTTCCCTGCCCGGTCACGGTCTGCGTATGGCTGCGGATCCCCATTTTTCCGAGGCCCTTGCCCGGGTGGGTACCGGGGAGATTCTCGCGGAGCTGCATCTCGAACTGGCCCACCTCTGCAACCGCTTTCTGGCCGCAAGGGGGGCAGTACCCCGTTCACGGGAAAGCCTTGATGCCACAGGGCAGATGATCATGGGCTATCTGCGGGTGGGGGTTTCCCGGATCTCCGGAGAGGCCTCTCCCTCTCCGGAGACGGCAGCCCGTATCCTGCGCACCTACCGCATGGAAGCCGTTTTCCGTTCAGGCTTTGGCCCGGTGATGCGTCTGAAGGGACGGGTTTCCCGCTGGATGGAAGCGGCCTGGTTCCGTAAAAGCCGTCTGCCCCTTTCCTTTTGGGAAGAGGAGGGGATGGGCGTTCTGGGCGGACTTCTGCTGGAGCTTCCCCTGCGTTTTGATGCCGACGTCACAACGGGCCGGTACTATGTTCCCTTTGCCTCTGATGCAGAGATTCTGGCGGCGGAAGCCGTGGTCTCCGATCTTGTGGCCCTGGATGACCTTCTGGCCCTTCTGGGACTTTCCGGGGTGGACGCCATGGGCAGGCTCCTTACCTGGAAGAACCTGCTCTTTACTCTCTGGGTTCAGGACAGCCTGGAAAGGGGAACCCCGGACACCGTCCTGAAGCCTGTGCATGAGGAGCGTTTCCGTACCTTTCTGCACGGGATGCGGGAAGAAGGCCCGGCCGGGTTTGTGCTTTCCGCCCTGTCCCGCAAGGCTTTTCTGTTCTGGCTTTCGGAGCGCAGCGGTCTGGAGGCAGACCAGATTGCAGACCGGGTGGGCAGGCTTCTCGAAGCCCTCTTTCAGGAGATGGACGGCGAACTGGCCGCCATCCGGCCGGAAGCTCTGGACCATCGCTATGTCCGTCTTTTTCTGCTGCGGCCTGCGTGAGCGTGGGAAAACATGGAAAGGGGGGGCTATCCCCCCCCCTTTAGTCAGCTATCCTTCCCACGCTCCAGCGTCTTGAATCCCGGAACACTGTCATGCCCCCAAAGCCTGTAGGAAGTCCAGAAACCGGATACACTCCATGTTTTGATCTGGATCGTCCCTGCGCTTCATCAATATCCATTTCCTGGAAAATGAATTCCCGAGGATACTGGCTTTGGGCGCAGGAGCGCCCGGTATGGCGTTCCCACGCTGGAGTATGGGAACGATAGCTGAAGAAAGATAGTGATCAGTTTTGTTTTTCGGCAGAAAGGATATTTATGGATTGTGAAGAAAAAATTGACGTTGAAAATAATGACGAGACTCCGGAAAATCCCGATGACGAGAAGGAACCGGATTCTGTAATGCAGGAGCCTTTTAACCCTGCGGAGATCAGCATTATTTCCAAACCGGATACCCTCTACAATATCCTTGAACGTCTCAAGCATGACGAGATTGACATGAACACGGATTTTCAGCGTCATGCCGATCTCTGGGATGCCCAGAAAATGTCCCGCCTCATTGAATCCATTCTGATCCGGTTTCCCCTTCCGGCCTTTTATTTTGATGCTTCCAAAGAGGAAAAATGGCTGATTGTGGATGGTTTGCAGCGCCTTTCTTCCATCCGCAGCTTTGTTGTGGAAAAAAAGCTGAAGCTGCGGGGGCTTGAATATCTCAAAGACTTTGAGGGGCTGAGCTGGGATGACTTGCCCCGAACCTATCAGCGGCGTATGAACGAGTGTCCTGTCACCCTTTTTCTGATCCAGCCGGGAACACCGGATGCGGTGAAGTATTCACTTTTCAGAAGAATCAACACCGGCGGCCTTGTGCTGACGGATCAGGAAATCCGCAATGCCATGGCAGCACCGCCTGTCCGGGGCTACCTTGAAAAGCTGGCGCAGGAAGACTGCCTGAAAAGACTTGTGGGAGACCAGAGCCGGAGGATGGTGGATCAGGAGCTGGTCTTGCGTTTTCTGGCTTTCCACGCAATGGATTACGGGAAAAGCAGAAAAAATATGGCCACCTTTCTGGATGAGATGATGGACAAGCTCTCTAAGGTTTCTTCGGAAGATCTTTTTTCTCTGGAGCGGGATTTTCACTGCGCCATGAAACGCTGCTGGCTTCTCTTTGGTGGAGAAGCTTTTGAAAAAAGAACCCTCAGCCAGAAACCGGGCAGGCGGCGAAAGAATGCCGCTCTTTTTGAGGTGTGGACAACGGCCCTTGTAAGGCTTTCAGATGAGGAAATGGGGGCACTGCTGAGCAGAAAGGAAATGCTCGTGCAGAAGCACCTTGAATGCATGACAGAGGATCATGAGTATTTTCGATCCATTTCCTATTCAACCCAGAAAAAGGATCATTTTCATATCCGAAATCAACGGGTCGCATCCATGATTGAGGAGGTGCTTTGTGCTTGAGTTCATGCGGATTCAGAGATTCAAATCCTTAAAGGATGTTTCTTTTCCCTTAGTAGCCCTCAATATTTTCAGTGGTCTGAACGGCATGGGCAAATCTTCCCTGATTCAGGTACTGCTCCTCCTGCGTCAGTCCATGGAAAAAAATACCCTGCCGGATAAGGGGCTTCTGCTGAAAGGGGACTATGTGTCTCTGGGAACGGGTCAGGACATCCTTTCTGAAAATGCCGAAGAGGAAAGTCTTGATTTTACACTGGTCTGGCAGGATACCCCACCCGTAAACTTCAATTTTCATTATGCCGCCCGCTCCGACCTCCAGCCTTCAGGAGCAAAAGCCCATTTGCCCGTGGACAGAAGCTTCAGCCTTTTTACAAAAAAATTTCAGTACCTTTCCGCAGACCGCATCAGCCCGAAGGCCGCTTACGAGGCATCGGATTACCATATCAAGGATCTGAACTCCCTTGGCAACCATGGGGAATACACGGCCCACTATATCGCGGAGTACGGGCTGATGCCCATAGCGCTGAAATCCATGCAGCACCCGGATGCGCCTTCCCTTTCCCTTCTGGATAACCTCGATAAGTGGATGGCTGAGATTTCCCCCGGAATACGCATCCATGCCCAGCTGCATCAGTCCATGAATACGGTTTCCCTGAACTATGCCTTTGAACAGGGGGGGGATATCACCGCAGACTTCAAGCCTCAGAATGTGGGGTTTGGGCTTACCTTTGTGCTGCCCGTTCTTGTGGCCCTCCTGAGGGCAAGGCCTGGGGATATGCTGATCATGGAAAACCCCGAAGCCCACCTGCACCCCGGTGGTCAGTCTGTTCTGGGGCGGCTTTGTTCCCTTGCCGCCATGGGCGGGGTGCAGCTTTTCATTGAGTCCCATTCGGATCATTTTCTCAATGGTGTCCGTGTGGCTGTGCGGGAGAGCATTCTTTCCCATGAACAGGTAAGACTTTTTTATCTGGAACGGGACAGGGCCTCAGGCCATGAGGTTTTCGTAAGCAGCCCCGAGGTGGATTCCGAAGGCAGGATCAGTTTCTGGCCCAGCGGTTTTTTTGATGAGAGTGACAGGCAGCTGGAGAAGCTGTTATGATTTCCGATCTTGTTTTCAACCATCACTGCCTTCCCTTTGATGGCATCGAAGATGCGGACGGCTGTATTCCGGAGTTTCTGAAAATCTGCATACGCCTTCAGAATGTGGGTATCCGGACACTCCTTGTGGATGAGAGTGTGGATGCTTCATGGTTTCGGCTGTGTCTGGCAAAGGGATATTACTGGCAGGACTGGTATGGAAAAAACCTGGAGAAAAACAGGGATCTGATCCGCGCTTTCAGAAGTCTTGCCACAAGTCAGCCCCTTTTCAGGCAGGAAGATTTTGATCTGGGTCTGGATTTTTTTGAGGTTCGCTTTCAGGGAGAGGCTTCTTATTCTGCCCTTCGGGCAGCCGCCTGGAGGGAGGTTCCGGTTACAGGTTTTCCCACCCGCCATCCATGGAATACCTCACCGCTGACGCTTGAGGTGACAAGTATGGGCGCGGATGGAGGACTTTTTCTGGTTCAAAAGGACGTGGTGAATTTCTGCTCACTGGAGATTCTGGAAAAAGAAATTCAGGCCCTGCTTGAAAAAAGAAATCAGGGCATGGATTCGGGCAGGAGGCTTTATGAAAAGCGGAAAGAATTTTTTCCTCACCTTGTTTTTTGTGGGAACGCCATCAACCAGCTGCGTTCCTGGTCCCAAAGTCCTGCCCTTCTCCAGCAGGTGAAGGAAACCCTCACGGCCCTGAATACCTTTTGTGAGCAGTGGCAGGAAAACATGCACAGGGAGTGTTCTGCGGAGAGCTTGAGAAAGGCCGGGCTGAATCACAGAATGAGTGGGGAATCGGAAAGCGTGATGAACCGGCAGGATTTGAGGAAGGAGAGGGAATTCTGGTTGCCGGAAGGCCGCAAGGAATTTTTTCAGAATCACATCAAACTGTCTCAGGGGTTCCGTATTCATTTTTTTCAGGAGAATGCCACAAAGACAATTTATGTGGGCCATATCGGGCCGCATCTGAAGCTTGGGTGAGATCATGGAGAAAGGGGGCTGTTTCCCCCTTCAGAAAGGAGGAAGCATGGTGTTGCGGCAGGTTTTTATGGGTGTGGTGCTTGTAGCATTTCTGGCCCTGCCTGTTTTTGGGTGGATAGATGAATCCTTCATTCCCGTGTGGGAAAAGGATTACCGGACAAAGGGGGCGTTTTCCGGAGAAACCCTGACCAACTCCCTGGGTATGAGCTTTGTGAAGATTCCTGCCGGGGAGTTCTGGATGGGGTCTCCGTCAGACGAGCCGGGGCGTAGCGGTGATGAAAAACGCCATCGTGTTAAGATTTCCAAAGCGTTTTACATGATGACCACGGAAGTGACGCAGGGGCAGTGGGAAAGGGTGATGGGCAGCAATCCTTCCAATTTTACAAACTGCGGCAAAGACTGCCCTGTGGAACAGGTATCATGGAATAAGGTTCAGGAATTTATTAAAAAACTGAACGCCATGGATAAGACTATTACGGTTCGTCTGCCCACGGAGGCGGAGTGGGAGCATGCGGCCCGTGCGGGTACGGAAACCCCCTTTGCCTTTGGAACCTGCCTTTTCACGAGTGATGCCAATCATGACGGTAATTATCCTTTATCCGGATGCCCCAAGGACAGTTACCGACAAACACCTGTCAAGGTGGCCTCTTGTAGACCCAACGCCTGGGGGCTTTATGACATGCACGGCAATGTGTGGGAGTGGGTTCAGGATGTGTATAAAAAAGAGTATGAGACCTTGTCCGGAACGGATCCCATATATGCGGCAGGCAGCGGCAGCCGCGTTCTTCGGGGCGGTGGCTGGCGCGATTTCGGCGGGAGCTGCCGTTCGGCTAATCGCGGTGGGTACGGTGCCGGTTATCGCTACAACGACTTGGGGTTCCGCCTTGCAGGGTTTTAACCTTTTTCCCTTTGCGGCCGTAAGGCGGGCGGTGTTTTTCCAGAAGAGACCAATCCCTTTAACGGAAAGGAGAGCAAGGCATGGAGCAGTCCTTTGACGTGATTTTTGAAGGCAGACCCCTTTCCGGAGTGTCGCGGGAAAGGGCGGTTCAGGGATTTGCCACCCTTTCCCGGAAATCTCCGGAGGCGGTGAGTGCCCTTTTCACCGGGCAGCCCCAGGTTCTGAAGCGGGGGCTGTCCGAGGACGCAGCCCGGCGCTATGTTCAGACCCTGAGGGGGGCGGGGCTTGCCTGCCGTATGCTTTCCTCAGGCCATGGGGAGCCTTTTTTTCAGCCTCCGCCCCCGGCGGATGTCCGGCCCCTATCCCCCGGTGCCGCTCCTGAGATCCCCTCTCCTTCTCCAGGGCCTTTTCCCGGCGTCCCGCCTCCCCCCGTCTCCGCCACGGCAGAGCCCTCCGCTTCCTTCTGGTTTCATTTTCCGGATCGGGGGTTTTGGCTCAGCCTTGCCAGCCTCTCCTGTCTTCTGCCCGAGACCCTTGAGCTGGAAAAGGCGCCGGAAGCCCTGCCTTCCGCTCCCCTGGGGCTTCGGATCTGGGCGGCCATCTCGTCGTTTTTCCATATTTTTTTCATGTTTATGGTCATGCAGGTGCCTGTGGGGGGTGCCGCAGGCGTCTGGCTGCTCTGGTCGGAGGCCAGCCTGACCCGCAGCCTGCTGAGCGAACTGAAGGGCGTGGCCGGTCTTCTGGCCATGATCAGCACCTTTGTACTGCTGCCCCTGCTCTGGCGCGGGCACAGTTTCGGACAGCGGGCCATGGGCATTCTGGTGCTTCCCCGTGACGGGGATGTGGAGGCACTCAGCGGGGGAGCCATGCTGCTGCGCCGCCTGACCTTCCGGGCCCGCTGCGTGATGTCAGGCCCAAGGCCTTCCCGTCCCTGGAACAGTGCCCTCCTGCCCTTTGCCGCTACTGTTGTGCTGCACTTTGCCCTGGCCCTGCCCATGGGCGCTTTCGTGAGGATGATGGCCTCCATCGACGGGAACCTGTTTTTCGGGGGAAGTTCCTACGCCCGGCCTGTTTCGGATGGCGGCTGGATCAACCACTCCAGGCAGTCCATTCCGGAGGAAGGGGGCAGGGTGACGCCCCGCGCCCTCCATCTCATGCATCAGGTGGACGCTGTCATGCGCATCCATATGCTGGAGTCCGGCGCCATGGCGGAAGCCCTCAGCCCTTCCCTTTTCCGGCAGATTCTGGGCCGTTCAGGGAATTCCGGTTTTGTGAAAGCCATGATGGCAAGGCTGGAGAAGGGGAGCCTGAAGATTGAGGGCGATCTTTCCCGGTATCGTATTTCCCTGCGTGAAGGGGAGGGATGGCTGATTCTGGATGAAGAGGGTGACATCCAGTGGCAGGAGACTTTTTATACTCCAGATGCCCATCTGTGAAACATCTGAAAGCCGGACTGTTGTTCTGATTTTTTTAATGAAGCCCTCAGCCCAGCCACCACCCAGTGGGAGAGGGGCCGGGCGTGAGGGCAGAAAGCACCATGCTCATCACTTTTTTTCAAGAATGACCGCGCGGAGTATAATATTCCAGCAGGGTCAGAGAAGAGACTTTTCAAAGCGTCCTGGCCTCAGACATACGGGGTTTTTGACCATCGCCAGCTTTTTGATACAGGCAGTCTTATCTACAAAGCAGCCGTTTTCACGGACAAGGGCCGCGTAGTTGGCCTCACCGCAGAGGATTCTTTTTTTCATGGAGGGCGCCAGTTCTGTAAAGGGTTTGGACGGTTTGGCATCAGAAAAAATGTGGTTCAGTATTCCCTATGGCAGATCAACAACCTTAAAGCCCTCATTGCCGAAGCAGTAAATGACATGCTGGCTGACCCTTGCCTCCGGATACTCCTTTTTAAGTCCTTCCACATAACCTGCAATCTGTTCCGTATCCTCTTCTCTAAGCCTGAAATCCTCAATGGAGGTGTTGAATTTTCTGAACTGGGTGTTGGAAAAATATTTAAACTCTATGACCATGCGGATACCCGCAAAGCATTCATGGAATTTGCCCACAAACTCAAGATCCGTTCTGCCTTTGGGGTAGGAGCGTTCCACATTCCAGGTGAACCAGGAAGAGAGATAGCGGGAGCACAGCTCATAGAAGGTGGTGCGGTAGAAGTTTTCGTTCACCTGAGTAAAAACCGCTTCCGGAAGCTGAGAGACATATTCCTGCCAGTAGCCTGCAAATAGGGCTTTTAAATCAAGGGTATTGACAAAATGCTGCATCATGTCCGCATAGCGGGTGGAAACGTCAATGCGGTGCAGTTCATTGAAGTATTCCACAAAGATTCTTCTCATGTTGAGATTGGGCAGTTTGAGCATGAAACGGTTTTCTCTGGTCAGCATTCCCAGATAGAAAAAGGAGATGGGGAAAAAGCCTTTTTCAAAAAACTGGGACATGTTGAATTTTGAGATAAGAAAATTTCTGTCAAAGGGGATGGACCCCTGTATGAGAAGCTGATCCACAAACTCCCTGGTATTGTCCGGGTTGGAGCCTGTAATGCGGCGCACCCACATGAGATCGGTTTTAAGGTTCAGGTCGGTGAGGTATTCCGGCATGGTGCGGTATTTTGTAAACCAGTTCAGAAAATACTGAAGGATGGTGGAATTATAGACGGCCTCGCCTTCAGGGTCGATAAAATGATACCCGTTATACTGGTTTTTGATCACATCCTGCACTTCGTTCCGGGTATCCGGGGTGATGGCATAGTCTTTGTAAATCTCATCCAGCAGGGTATCCACCTCGGTCTGGGTAAAGCCGATCATGTTTTCAAAATCCGGCTCAAGGGTGATGAAGGTGGCGATATTGAAGCCTGAAGCCAGCTCATCCATGGTGACAGGCAGAACGCCTGTGATGAAAACATTGTGGATGGCTCCGGTTTTTCTGCCTTCTTTTAAAAGCTTGAAAAAGGTTTTCAGAAAACCGTCCTCGGCCATGAGCTGCTTATAAAGATGGTCTTTATGACCTGTGATGAGCTGATTGGCGAAGTTGTCGTACTCGTCGATGATGACATAAAGGGGGGGCAGCCTGTTGTCCTGAATCTTATTGATAACAGCCTTGAGATTGGATACGGAGCTGTTTTCCGGATTCAGCAGCGGCTTATCCTCTAAAAAACAGATGTTTCTGTTCACCAGGGATTGAAGGGAAAGGTTTACTGTGTGATCAAAACTTTTTTCCATGGCTTCCAGCTCACCGGTCTCAATGGTGGAAAAATCCAGATGCAGCACAAGAAAGGCATTGTGCAGGGGGGTGGGGTTTTTTCCAATCCATGTGTGGCCGAAAAGCTCCTCAAATTTATCTTTGTATAAAACCGAGTAGTAGCACTCCAGCAGGGTGCAGAGAAGAGACTTGCCAAAGCGTCTTGGCCTGAGAAATACGGGGTTTTTGACCATCTCCAGCTTTTCGATATAGGCGGTCTTGTCCACAAAGTAGCCGTTTTCACGGACAATGGCCGCGTAATTGGCCTCGCCGTAGAGGATTCTTTTTTTCATGGTATTTATTCTGATTTGGGGTCAGACTCCTTTTATTGCCTTGTTTTTTTTGAGGATAGCGATTCGTTCCTGGTTTTGCAAGGGCGAAGAGGAGAGGGATGTGCTGTATGGCAAGGCATGGTGCGTTGTCGTAGGAACGGTTTTTTTAGAAATACGGATTGTTTTTTGATTTTGATGAAAAACGTGTGCAACTTCTGAGTAACTTCACAAGTTTTTGTTATGACAAAACCCCAAAACACAGCAGAGATCACTGAAAAAGTAGAAGCGGCTTCCAGCCGCTTTAAAGAATGCGCCAGGATGGCGCATCTACATTAAGGATCCCTCTTCCACTGGGAATCGGAATGGGGTGAGGGCTTTATGTAAAAAAAATCAGAGCAACAGTCCGGTTTTCAGGTGTTTCACAGATGGGCATCTGGACTATATAATGACCCTTAAAAACTTGTTTCCTTAGGGGATTATGGTTTATGGTGTGTTTTTCTTCTGAGAGCTGGATTTTAAAACGTGGAGGAAGCATGGTGCTGCGGCAGATTTTTATGGGGGTGGTGATTATCGCGTTTCTGACCCTGCCTGTTTTTGGGTGGATGGATGAGTCTTTCATTCCCGTATGGGAAAAGGATTACCGGACAAAGGGGGCGTTTTCCGGAGAAACCCTGACCAATTCCCTGGGCATGAGCTTTGTAAAGATTCCTGCCGGGGAGTTCTGGATGGGGTCTCCGTCAGATGAGCCGGGGCGTGGAACATGGGATGGGGACAATGAAAAACGCCACCGTGTAAAAATTTCCAAAGCGTTTTACATGATGAGCACAGAAGTGACGCAGGGGCAGTGGGAAAGGGTGATGGGAAAGAACCCTTCTAACTTTACAAGCTGCGGTAAGGACTGCCCGGTGGAGAGCGTTTTCTGGAATGAGGTTCAGGAATTTATTCAAAAACTCAACGCCATGGATAAGACGATTACGGTGCGCCTGCCCACGGAAGCCGAATGGGAGTATGCGGCCCGTGCGGGAAGTGAGACGGCCCTCTCTTTCGGCCCCATGGAAATTCTGGGTGAGAGGAATGCCCCGGCCCTGGATGCTGTGGCCTGGTATGGGGGGAACAGTTGTGTGACGTATGAAGGAGGTTCTGATTGTTCCGGCTGGCCGGAGAAACAGAACTCCTGCAAGCGTTGTGGCCCCCATCCGGTGGGGCAGAAGCAGGCCAACGCCTGGGGGCTTTATGACATGCACGGCAATGTCTGGGAGTGGGTTCAGGATGTGTATAAAAAAGAGTATGAAACCCTGTCCGGAACGGATCCCATATATGCGGGAGCCGGTGATTACCGCGTCTTTCGGGGCGGCTGCTGGCTCAGCTACGTTAGGAGCTGCCGTTCGGCCGATCGCCGCAGGAGCGGGGCCGGCTTTCGCGACAGCGGCCTGGGGTTCCGCCTCGCAGGATTCTGACCTTTTGTCCTTTTAACTTTTTTACCTTTTGTGGCGTTTTTTTCCTTTTTCTGTTGCGGCCGCAAGGCCGCCCCAAGCGGCGCGTGTTTCGGGACGTGGCCGGGTTTTTGGCCATACGTCCCGAAACACGCGCCGCCGGACGAAGTTTTCCCCTCCATCCATTCCATTCCTGTCCTGTCCCATCCTCCTGAGTGCGGTCTGTGTTTCTCCAGAGGAGGATCAGGCCGGAAACCGAAAAATGAAAAACAGGCAGGTGCGTTCCTGCTCTTCTGTCCGTCAGCCCCTGTGAAAGGAGAATCTGCATGAAAAAATTCCTGCCCCTGCTTTTTCTGGTGGTTCTGTCCGTCCTGGGATGCGCTCCCCGGACAGCCTTGCAGGCTTTCCCTTCTTCAGCCCCTTCCCTGCAGTCCCCTGTCCCTCTGCCCCTTTCTCCCTTCCTGCGCCTTGATACCGGTATGCATACGGCAAGAATGGGCCGGATCACAGGGGACGCCAGGGGCCGTTATCTGCTCACGGCCTCGGAAGACAAGAGTGCCAGACTCTGGGATGCGGCTACGGGGCAGCTTCTGCGCACCTTCCGCCCCTTTATCGGAGAGGGCAGTGAGGGGATGCTCTATGCCTGCGCCCTGTCCCCGGATGGCAGGCTTGCGGCCCTGGGAGGCTGGACAGGGTACAGCATCTATATTTTTGATACGGAAACGGGAAAGCTTGTCCACAGCATTACAGGGCTTGAAAATGCCAGTCTGGATCTGGCTTTTTCCCCGGATGGCCGCTATCTGGCCGCAGCCCTGGGGCTGAACAACGGCGTGCGGATTTTTTCTGTTTCTGCCGGGTTCGGTCTGCATAAACGGCTTGGGGAGTATGGAGGGCATACACATAAGCTGGCCTTTGATCCGGAAGGCCGGCTTGCCACGGTGAGCTATGACGGCTACCTGCGTCTCTATGATGCAGGGTTCAACCTTATGGCCAGGGTACAGCCCATGGGAGGACAGCAGCCCTACCATCTGGCCTTTTCCCCCGATGGCCTGCGCATTGCCGTGACCTTCAACGACAGCCCCCATCTGGAGGTGTATGATGGCAAGACCCTGGGCTTTCTGTACAGGCCGGATATCCGTGGGGCGGAAACTCCGGGCAACCAGATGCTCACCCCGGCCTTTTCCGGGAACGGGCTGTATCTGTTCGCAGGCGGAACCTACAGGCTGTACCGGGGCAACTATGCTGTCCGGCAGATCCGGCGCTGGAAAGACGGGGGGCAGGGGGCCTTTGAGGATTTTCCTGCGGCCAGCAACACGGTGCTTTCCCTTTTTCCCATGGGGGATGCGGATCTTGCCTACAGCGGCTTTTTTCCGGATATGGGCCGGATGAAGGCCGACGGAACCCTGGCCTTTTACCATGAAGCGGCCCTTCCCTCCTATGCGGCCAGGGATGCCTCCCATCTGAGACTCAGCTTTGCGGGAGATCACCTTGCCGCCACGCCTCTGGGCGGAACACCGTTTTATTTTTCCCTGTCCCGCCGTACCCTCGGGGAGACAGCCCCCGGAGAAGCCCTCTTTTCCTGTACCCGTGAAAGGGAAGGGCTGCGGGTTACGGACTGGGCCGGAAAGATGTCCGCAACCTTCAATGGCCGGGTTCGCAGCTTCCTGAAACCCCATGAACGCATTTACAGCATGGATATCCAGCAGGACGGGAAGCGTGTGCTCCTGGGGGCGGACTGGCATCTCTATGCCCGAACTCCCGAGGGAGAAGCCCTCTGGCAGACCCCCGTTCCGGCCCCCGTCTGGGCGCTGACCCTTGCAAGGGATCAGAAAAGCCTTGTTGCGGCTCTGGGAGATGGCACCCTGCGCTGGTACCGTACGGATGACGGCTCCCTGCTCATGAGCCTCTTTGTGCACAAGGACAGAAAACGCTGGCTGCTCTGGACGCCGGACGGATATTTTGACAGTTCAGGCCCGGATGCGGAAAGCCTTGTGGGCTGGCATCTCAATCAGGGGCCGGACAGGGAGGCCCTGTTCTACCCCCTGAGCCGTTTCTATGACCGCTACAACCTGCCCGGTCTCGGCATCCAGGTTCTGGCACAACAGGATTTCCGGGACAAAGGGGAGCCGGAAGCCGGTGCAGAGAGGTTTCTGCCCCCTCCCCGGGTGCACCTGTCTTCCTCTGAAGACAGGCAGGGGGCCGGGCCGGGTACCCTTACCCTGACGCTTGTGGCAGAGGATCAGGGGGGCGGCATTGATGAGATCCGTCTTTACCATAACGACAAGCTGGTGGAAGGCACGGGACGGGGATTTATCCGGCAGTCTCCTCTGTCGGGAAAGGAAGTCCGTACCTTTACCCTTTCCCTCCTTCCGGGACAGAACCGTTTCCGGGCCACGGCCTACAATGCCCGCCGTACGGAATCCGCCCCCCAGGAGCTTGTGCTGTTTTATGCCGCTCCCCTTGCGCTGAGGCCCAGCCTCTACATTCTTTCCGTGGGGATCGATACCTACCGGAATCCCCGTTACAGACTTGCCTATGCGGTTAAGGATGCGGAAACCTTTGCCAGAACCCTGGAAGGCGTCGCCAGCCCCCTTTTCGGAAAAACGGAGATTCTTTCCGTCCGGAACGGGGATGCCACGCGGGAAGGGCTGCTTCAGGCCCTTCAGACGCTTCAGGAGAAGGTCACCCCCCAGGATGTGCTCGTCTTTCATTACGCAGGGCATGGTGTGATGGGCAGCCGGGAGGAGGGGCAGCGTCCGGATTTTTACATGGTGCTCCATGATGTCATCAAAATGTACCAGGCGGATTCCCATCTGAAGGAAAAGGGACTGGCGGCATCGGAGCTGGTGGAGATCTTAAGAAAAATTTCTGCCAGAAAGCAGATTCTGCTCCTGGATTCCTGCCAGAGCGGCGCGGCCATCGACAGTTTTTTCACCCTGCGCGGTGCTGCCGAGGAAAAGGCCATGGATCAGCTTTCCCGCAGTACGGGTACCCATGTGCTGGCCGCCAGCAGCCCGGATCAGGAGGCTTCAGAGGTGGAAACCCTGGGGCACGGCATCTTCACCTATTCCCTTCTGGAGAGCCTCCGGGGAGCCTGCCATCCCATGGAGGGCCGCATTACCGTGCAGCATCTGAAGGGCTGTGTGGAGCTTCTGGTGCCGGATCTTACGGAAAAGCACAGGGGACAGCCCCAGTATCCCATGGGCTTTGGTTACGGTCAGGATTTTCCGCTGGGGCTGGTGCGCTGAGAAGAGAGGGGCGGTTCAGGGGATGAGGATGCGGAGTTTCTCCACCAGGGCCTCAGCCGTGAAGGGCTTTTTGAGAAAGGCACTGATTCCAGCACTTTGGGCCGCCTTTTCCTGATTTTTCACTGTTTCGGTGGAGACCATCAGTACGGGCAGGGTAAGCCCCAGCTCTTCCCGCAGTTCCCGGGTCAGTTCAATGCCGTTTTTGTTGGGCATGTTGAGATCCGTGAGTACCAGGGCAAAACGGTCGGGATCGGGCTTGAGGCGGGAAAGGGCATCCAGACCGTCCCGGGCGGTTTCCACCGCATAGCCGTACTGGGGCAGCAGGGTTTCGTAGAAGCGGCGCATGGTGGAGGAATCATCCGTCACCAGGATGCGGGGGCGGTTGGGGGGGATATCTTCAATGGCCCGTTTAAGCAGGGCTTCGCAGCCTCTCCGGGTACCGGTATGGACAATCCGGGAACAGGCCTCCAGAAAGCGGTGCAGCAGTCTCAGGTTGCGGCTTTGGGCTGCGGCCAGCACGATGTCTCTGGCCAGTTTGCGATCCTGGGAAAGGCCGAGGAAAAGGGTGGTGGCCTGCATGGCCGCCACAGCGGCCACCAGGGTGGAGTAGCGGTCTGGGTGGGCGCTGATGGCCTGACGCAGGGCCTGGGTTCCGGTCTGGGGATGGCGCTGGTTCAGTCCGGAAATGGCGGCACAGACTACGGCCTGATTGGGATCATCCAGGGCGGCGCTTAAGGGAAAGAAGGTGGCCTCCGTATCCAGTTTTCCCAGGGCCTCACAGGCGGAAAAGCGCACATTGGCGTCTGTATGGCGCAGCTGTTCGCAGAGGCCGTCCAGGGCTTCGGATCGGCCCATATTGCCAAGGATCAGGGAGCCGTTGATTCTTTCCTGCACCCCCGTTTCCCGCATGAGGGGCAGGATGGCGGCAAGGGCCGGGTCGCCTCCCCGGATGAGCAGGGCGGTGACGGTCTTGCGCACCAGGGGATCTTCCGGGTGCAAATGATGGGCCAGGGCCTGGTAAGCCCTGGGGCTGCCGATACGTGCCAGGGTTTCCGCAGCGCCTGCCGCCCGGAGGGCTTCGGGATGGGCAATCAGGGTGTCAAGCAGGGCGATGTCGGCATCTGTTGCGTCCTGATCCAGACTTTCAATGGCGGCGAGACTGCGCAGGGTGTCCATGCCCAGTGCTTCCCTGTGCAGCCTGATCCTGGCCTCGGGGTGGGCAAAGCAGGCCAGAGCCCGTATCAGGGTTTCCTTTTCCTCGGCGGGACAGTCCCGGTCCAGGAGGGTCAGGAGAAGGGGAAGGGCCTCTTCCAGTGCGAGTTTCCCTGCCATGCGGGCGCAGAGGGTGCGGGTCTGGACTTTTCCCTGCTCCAGTCCGAGAAGAATGAGATTCGGTTTTTTTTCCAGAAGTGCCTGTATTTTATCGGTAAGCAGGGGCAGGATGGCCACATCGGCTTTTTTGCTGTCTATGTATTGGAACAGTTCCGGGAGATGGATATCCGCATTGCTGCGGGTCAGGGTATCCAGCCAGGGCAGGATTTCCAGAAAATCCGACGGTACGCCGGGCAGATAGGCCATGATTTTTTCCGGGCACCGGAGGTTGCTCAGCATATGGGCCAGGGCACGCGGAGCAATGGGCGTTTTCAGAAAAAAGGGGCTGTCTTTCAGGGGGCGGCCTGCACCGATACGGAGTATTTCCGGGGGGATCTCCGGGAGTTCGGAAGGGGGAAAGCCGATGAAGACAAGATGGCCGGGGCAGAGGAGCGTCGCCTCCTGACGGACAGGGACAAACCCCAGCCTTTCCAGCCACAGGGCCAGATGCTGTTTTCCGATGGGAGCATTCCAGAAAATATGAACCGTGGAACCGTGCATGAAAACTCCGGAGTTCTTTTCAGGGCGATTCCGTTTCAGGGTGATCCAGGGCATCCACAAGCCGGGGCAGCAGTACTGCCGCCGATCCCCGGAGAAGGCCATGGGAGATTCCGGAGGAAAGCGGCGTTGGTTCCGGATTGATTTCGAGGATCCTGGCACCGGAAGCGCGGGCAAGCTGGGGCAGTTCCGCAGCAGGCCAGACCTCTGCCGAGGTACCGATCACCAGCATGAGATCGCAGGAAAGGCTCAGTTCTTTGGCCCTTTCCATGGCTTCTTTCGGGATGGCTTCTCCGAAGAAAACACAATCCGGTCTCAGAACACCTCCACAGGAGCAGAGCGGGGGGAGGGTTTCAAGCTGAAGGGCCGTGAGGGCAAGGTGGTTTCCGCACTCGGTACACAGGATTTTTGCAAAGCTTCCGTGGAATTCGATGACGTTTCTGTTGCCCGCCTTCTGGTGCAGGCCATCGATGTTCTGGGTAATGATGCCCTTGAGCTTTCCTGTTTTTTCCAGATGAAAGAGCGCCTTATGCCCCGCATTGGGGCTGGCCTTTTCCAGAATGTTTTTCATGCTGCGCAGGAGAACATCCCAGACCCTGCCCGGATTTTGCCGGAAGGCCCGGATATGGGCCACTTCCATGGGATCCATCTTTTCCCAGAGTCCCCCCTTTCCCCGGAAAGGGGGAATGCCGCTTTCAACGGAAATCCCCGCTCCTGTCAGGGCGACAGCAAAGCGGCTGTGATGCAGGATTCCTGCGGCTTCCTGGAGGGAGATTTCCATGATCCGTCTGCTTTCTTCGGGTAAAACTATGGTGAAACACAGGGCACAGGCCGGGGCACTGAAACTACGGGAAGGAATGCCAGATCAGACCCAGGCGTGCATTTCTGCTGCGGGTCCTGGGGCCTGTTTCTGGCGGGGCCCGGCCTACAGCGTAAATTCCATGTCTGCGGCTACGGCAAAACAGTCAAGGGGGCTGTTTGAGTGCTGAATACGCTGCTTTGCATCGTCAACAATGGCGTCGATGGCCTCATCGGAGCGATCCTGGTTGTGATGATACAGCCCGAGACGCTTGACCCCGGCTTCCATGGCCAGCCTCAGAGCGTCCGTATAGGCTGAATGGCCCCATTTGATTTTTCTGAGGTACTCATCCGGATAATATTCCGCATCGTGAATGAGCAGATCCGCATCTTCGCAGAAAAAACGGTAGTCTTCAAAGGAGAGACCTTCGGGATGCCGGTAGGCCAGCTCGTTGTCCGTCAGAAAGACAAAGGTCTTCCCCTTTTCCGTAAAACGGTAGCCGCATCCACCATTGGGATGGCTCAGGGCAATGGACGTGATGTGCAGGGAACCCAGGGAAAAACTTCCGGGACATCCGTCCTTGAACCGTATCCTGGCCTTCAGATCGGAATAATTGATGGGAAAATTGGGCGGTGTCATCACACGGGTAATCATGGCTTCCGCATAGCCTTCTGAGGCAGGACAGCGGAAAACATCGATGGTGGTACCTTCCCGGAAGATGGGTTTGAAAAAGGGAAACCCCATGAGATGATCCCAGTGGGCATGGGTGAAAAGCATATGATAATGAAAACGTTTTTCCTGGATGAGCTGATTGCCCAGACGACGGATACCGGTACCCGCATCCACAATCAGAATATCACCTTCAGAAGTCCGGATCTCCATGCAGGCGGTATCGCCGCCGTAGCGGTTGTACTGAGGCCCGGATACGGGAATGGAGCCGCGTGCCCCCCAGCACTTGATATACATAAGCGTCTCTTTCGGGGTATCGGGAAGGGTTGATAAGGTCTCGTATTCTGACTCATGGGCTCTTTGACAGGCCTCATACTTGTCCGAAAACCCCTCTTGTGTCAATGGGATTTGCCGGAGGGATGGGGCCGGATCGTGGGAGTCCTTTTTTCATCGGGAGAGGGGGCGGCTTGCCAGCAGGGTGTTTTTCATGTAAAAACCCGTCCGACCTTATCCGTTTGGGCAGGGTTTCGCGAAATCGGTTTTTTTCGTAGCGGTTCTGAATGTCTTCATGTTTCTGGTTAAAAGACCTCTCTGCTGTGACGCAGCTCCGGCCAGGGCGTTTTGTTTTTTCAGGTATGGGGATCGGAATCCTTATCATAAAGAGGTTTTAATAAGGTCTTTTTGGAAAGTTCTGATGACAAAGATAAGGGCCCTGGGGCTTTCTTCGGGTGGACTGGACAGTATTCTTGCGGCTCTGGTGCTGCGGCGGCAGGGGATCGATATTCAATGGCTTGCCTTTGAAACCCCTTTTTTTGATGCAAAAAATGCCCGGAAAGCGGCGGGTATCCACGGGATTCCCCTTGAGGTGCGGGATATTACGGAAGTCTATCTGCCCATGCTGAAAAATCCTGCGGGAGGTTATGGCAAGGCCATGAATCCCTGCAAGGACTGCCATGCCCTCATGTTTCACGAGGCGGGAAAAATTATGGAGGCCGAGGGCTTTGATTTTCTGTTCAGCGGAGAGGTTTCCGGTCAGCGGCCCATGTCCCAGACCCGGTCTGCCCTGAAATATGTGGAAAAACGGGCGGGATATGAGGGGCATGTGCTGCGTCCCCTTTCCGCCAGAAACCTGCCGCCTACCCTGGCGGAGCAGGCGGGAAAGGTGGATCGCAGTCAGCTTCTGGATTTTCAGGGCAGAGGCCGCAAACCCCAGCTGGCCCTGGCAAAGGAGTTGGGAGTGAAGGATTTCCCGGCACCTGCCGGGGGCTGTCTTTTGACGGATGTCACCTTTGGGAAGAGACTGAAGGATCTCCTGACGCAGGATGGCAGCGTGACGGTTGCGGATTACCATCTCCTGAAGAACG
This sequence comes from Desulfobotulus sapovorans DSM 2055, assembly GCF_059569355.1. Taxonomy (NCBI): domain Bacteria; kingdom Pseudomonadati; phylum Thermodesulfobacteriota; class Desulfobacteria; order Desulfobacterales; family Desulfobacteraceae; genus Desulfobotulus; species Desulfobotulus sapovorans. Next base: position 174,441 of record NZ_JCANVJ010000003.1, read on the forward strand.
GGCGGCATTTCCGGCTGTCACCGGAGGTGAAGCTTGTGGTGGGCCGAACCCAGGCGGACAATGCGTCTATGGATCTTTTTTTTGATCCTTCCCGGTATACCCGCATCCAGACCGTGAATTTTCCGGGGCCTCTGGCCTTTTTGTGCGGCCCGGCAACGCCGGATCAGTGTCAGCTTGCGGCAGCTCTGGTGGCGGGGTATACCCGGGCCGGCAATGGGGATTCCGTAACCCTTTTTCTGGACGGCTGCGGTGGAGAACACCGTCTGTCCGTGCTGCCCGTGAGATCCGAGGAAATCCGCAGTCTGATGGTCTGATGAAAAATCAGGAGCTGCCGGAATGCGTTTCCCCGGATACGGGCATGGCCGTCCCCGCCAGCTGACCGCAGGCGGCACCGATGTCTTCTCCCTTGCTCCAGCGGATGATGGCCGTGTAGTCCCTGTCCTGGAGAATTTTCAAAAAGGCATGGATATGAGATTCCGGGGGGCGCTGAAAGGGGGTTCCCGGATGCTCATTAAAGGGGATGAGGTTGATTTTGGCCTTGATGCCATTCAGGCAGCGGGCAAGACGTCGGGCATCTTCAAGGGAGTCGTTGACGCCTTTGATAAGAATATATTCAAAGGTGATTTTCTGGCGTGGGGCCAGGGGGTAGCGGCGGCAGGCGGCCAGCAGGTCTTCCAGGGGATAGACCTTGCTGATGGGCATGAGGGCTTCCCTTGTCTTGTTCTCCGTGGCATTCAGTGATACAGCAAGATTGACTTGGGTGTCCCGGCCCAGATCCGCAAGTCTTGGCAGAATACCGGAGGTGGAAACGGTGACCCTGCGTTTCGAGAGCTTGAGGCCGCAGTCTCCGTCCGTAAGGATATCAATGGCCTTTTTGACCTGGGCATAGTTGGCAAGCGGCTCGCCCATGCCCATAAAGACCACATTGGAAAGTCTTGCCTCTTTTTCATCGGGGGTTTTTGCGGATTCCTCCTGAATGAAGCGCCGGATATCCCGTACCTGGGCCACAATTTCTCCGGTGCTGAGGTTGCGGGTGAAACCGCCCTTTGCCGTCATGCAGAAGCGGCATCCCTGAGCGCAGCCGACCTGGGAGGAAATGCAGAGGGTGTGGTGATCCTTTTCCGGGATCAGTACGGATTCAATGAGACTGCCGTCTTCCAGGCGGAAGACAAATTTTCTGGAGCCGTCCCTGGAAAGGGCGGTCTGGGCGACTTCAAGACGACGCAGGGTAAAAATTTCTCCAAGCCTTGCCCTGAGTTCCTTTCCCACGTCCGTCATCTGTTCAAAGCTGTCCGCCTGGTGCAGGTACAGCCATTTGTGGATCTGATTGGCCCGGAAAGCCTGAAGGTTCTGGGACGTGAAGTATTCCCTGAGTTCGGGAAGGGTAAAATTCAGAATGTCGGGTCTGGGCTCGTGTTTTTTTGTCATGTCCGGGGTCTTTGTTTGGTGAGATGCCGGGGGGCTTGGTGTGCGCCTGATTTCGGTTGACTTATCATCTTTTGATCGGTAAATTCAAGCTTTTGATTTAACCCCCTTGGATGGTTTTGCATGTTTGACAGTTTAAATGAAAGACTCGGAAGCGTTTTCAAAGCCCTGAAGGGCAAAGGCAAGCTTACCGAGATCCATATCGAAGACGGTATGAAGGAAGTGCGCATGGCGCTTCTGGAAGCCGACGTGCATTACCGTGTGGTCAAGGACTTTGTGGCCGGGGTGAAGGCCCGTGCACTGGGCCGGGAGGTCATGGAAAGCCTGACGCCCGGTCAGCAGGTGGTGAAGATTGTCTATGAAGAACTGACCCGCCTCATGGGAGAATCCGCAGAGGCTCTGAACCTTTCCGGCCCGAAACCTGCTGTTGTGATGATGGTGGGGCTTCAGGGGGCGGGTAAGACCACCTCTGCGGCCAAGCTGGCGCTGTATCTGCGTAAAAATGGTAAAAAGCCCTATCTGGTGCCTGCGGACATCTACAGGCCTGCGGCCATTGATCAGCTCCAGAAACTGGGGGGTGAGATCGGAGTTCCGGTTTATCCTTCGGAAACCCGCCAGGATCCTGTGGATATCTGCCTTGCTGCCAGGGAAGAGGCCCGAAGGCAGGGCTGTGATGTGCTTCTGGTGGATACGGCAGGACGTCTGCATGTGGATGCGGCTCTCATGGAGGAGCTTGTCCGTGTGCGGGACAGGATGACCCCTTCGGATATCCTTCTGGTGGCAGATGCCATGACCGGACAGGATGCGGTGAAGATGGCTTCTGCCTTTGACCAGGCCCTGGGGATTGGCGGGATCGTACTCACCAAGACCGACGGGGACGCGAGGGGCGGTGCGGCCCTTTCCATCCGTGCGGTGACGGGAAAGCCCGTTAAATTTGTGGGGATCGGAGAAAAAATTTCCGCTCTGGATCTTTTTCATCCGGATCGCATGGCTTCCCGGATTCTGGGCATGGGGGATACCCTTTCTCTCATTGAAAAAGCCCAGGAAATGGTGGATGAAAAGCAGGCTGTGGAGCTGGAGCGCAAGCTCCGGAAAAACGAGTTTACCCTTGAAGATTTCCGGGATCAGTTGCGGCAGGTTCGGAAAATGGGTCCCATCGGAGATCTTTTAAAAATGTTGCCCGGCGTGAATGAGAAGGCCCTTGGCAAGATGAACATTGATGAGCGGGAACTGGTGCGTGTGGAAGCCATTATCAATTCCATGACACCTGAAGAGCGCAGGCGACATGCCATCATCAACGGTTCCCGCAGAAAACGCATTGCCCGGGGCAGCGGTACCACGGTACAGGATGTAAACCAGCTTCTGAAGAACTACACACAGGCCATGAAAATGGTCAAAAAACTGAACAAGGGTGGCTTAAAAGGCATGCGTGGCATGCGCGGTATGCTGCCCTTCTAAAAGGATCGTTGCAAGGAGACGGAACAAGATGGCTGTAAAAATGAGAATGACCCGGATGGGCACCAAGAAAAAACCTTTTTACCGCATTGTGATTGCGGATTCCGAAGCCCGCCGTGATGGTCGTTTTATTGAGGTTGTGGGAACCTACAATCCTTTGAAAAACCCTGCGGAAGTGACCCTGAAGGATGAGCGGGTACGTTACTGGATGGGTGAGGGTGTTATTCCTTCGGATACCGTGAGAAGCCTTTTGAAAAAAAACGGGCTGATGGAATCCGTACCCGCCTGATGGGGTACGTTTCTGACTGTCCTTCCTCCCTCCCAACTCTGGTGCTGCAAGGAGATGCGTGATGAAAGAGCTGATTGACTATATTGCCAAGGCTTTGGTGGATCATCCGGATCAGGTGGTGGTTTCAGAGGTTGAAGGCAATCAGACCTCCGTTCTTGAGCTGAAGGTGGCCAAGGAGGATCTGGGGAAGGTCATTGGAAAACAGGGGCGTACAGCCCGGGCCATGCGAACCATTCTCAGCGCGGCATCTGCCAGGGAAAAGAAACGGACAGTTCTTGAAATCATTGAGTGATTTTCCGCTTTGTTTGCCCAGGATGTCGATGAGGGATGCGGGGGATTTCCGGGCTTTTTCCAGGGTGGAGCAGCAATGAAAGCTGTACGGATTGGGAAGATTTTCGGTGTCCATGGTCTCGGTGGAACCCTGAAGGTGTATTCGGATGCCGAATCCCTTGAGGTGTATACGGACTGTGGCCCTCTCTGGATACGGGAGAAGACCGGTGTGGATCCGGAGAGAGGGTTTAAGGTTCTCCATGTGCAGGCTCATAAGGGTTCTGTGCTTTTGCTGCGACTGGAGGGCATTGAGGGCCGGGATCTTGCCGAGGCTCTGGTGGGGGGTGTTCTTTATGGGGATCGGGATCGATTTCCGGAACCTGAAGAAGGCTTTTACTACTGGAGTGACCTCATGGGACTTGGCGTACGGACACCGGAAGGTCTGTACCTTGGGAAGATTCGGCGGATGGTGGAAGCCGGAGGCCATGATCTTTTTGAAGTGATCGGGGACGATGGACGCGAGTTCATGATACCTGCCACGGCGGATCTGGTTTCGGATGTCTGTCTGGAGAAGGGCTGTATCACGGTATGCCTTCCGGAAGGGTTGCTGGATCTGTGAGCACAGTTTTGTTTCCGAGACGTTTTGACACCATTTCCATTTTTCCGGAAATGTTTGAAGCCTTCTGGACAACGGGTATGGTGAGACGGGCCGTTCTCGGTGGTCATGCCTCAGGTTCTGCCGTGAATCTTCGGGATTTTGCCGAAGGGGTTCATAAGGTTACCGATGACAAGCCCTACGGCGGGGGCTGCGGCATGGTCATGAAGCCCGAACCTCTCATGCGGGCTATGGCGCATTGCCGCAGGGCGAATCCTGGGACACCTGTTGTGGTCATGACGCCCCAGGGGGTTCCCTTCACCCAGTCCCTTGCCGGTGACCTGGCCCGGGGAAAGGGGCTGATTCTCGTTTGCGGGCGCTATGAAGGTATTGATGAAAGGGTTTGCGAGGCTGCGGATCTGGAGCTTTCCATCGGAGATTATGTGCTTACCGGAGGGGAGCTGGCCGCGATGGTCGTCATGGATGCGGTGATTCGTCTGATCCCCGGTGTGCTGGGCGGGGAGACTTCTGCGGAAAAGGAGTCCTTTTCCGGTGGAGGCATTGAACATGCCCATTATACCCGTCCGCCTGTCTATGAAGGGATGGCGGTTCCGGATGTGCTTTTATCCGGTAACCATGCCGCCATTGAAGCTTGGCGGGAGGAACATTCCCTGAAGCGGACTTTTTTGAAAAGGGCGGATCTTCTGGAAGGACGTGTGTTTACCCGGGAGGAACGCCGCATTCTCCGCAACTGGAGTGAGGAGCTGAACCGCCTTGCCAACGCCTGAGCTGTACATGGTGCTTGTGCACTACCCTGTGGTGAATAAAAATGGGGAAATCATCGCTTCTGCGGTGACCAATTTGGATCTCCATGATATGGCGCGATCCTGCCGTACCTACGGGGTGCGGCGTCTTTTTGTCGTGACCCCTCTGGAAGATCAGAAACGGCTGGTAGAAAGGATTTCGGGGCACTGGATTTCCGGTGTAGGTGCAAGGCACAACCCGGACAGAAAGGAAGCCTTCTCTCTGATCCAGCTCTGTCATGACATGGAAGAGGTCATCGGCTGTGTGGAGGAAGAACAGAAAAAACCGCCCCTGGTAGTGGCGACAACGGCAAAACAGCAACAGAACGCCATACCCCATGGGGTCTTGCGGGAAACTCTGGCCGGAGGTCAGCCCTGTCTGCTGGTGTTTGGAACGGCCTGGGGGCTTGCGGATTCGCTGATGCGTTCTGTAGACCTGGTTTTGGAACCGGTCTTGGGGAATACGGCATACAACCACCTTTCGGTGCGTTCGGCTGCGGCCATCCTTTTGGATCGGCTGACCGGTAAGGCACTGCAAGGGTCAGGCATTTAACGGAGGCGGGCAATACCCGCAAGATCTGGGAGAAGTTACATGAATATCATTGAAAGAATTGAACAGGAAAGCATGCGTCTCGACCTTCCGGCCTTTGCACCGGGAGATACGGTGAACGTTCATGTAAAAATCAAGGAAGGGGATAAGCAGCGGATCCAGCTTTTTAAAGGCGTTGTGATCTGCCGCAAGCGTGGCAACCTGCCCCAGGCTTCCTTTACGGTTCGTAAAATTTCCGGAGGCGTGGGTGTGGAGCGGGTTTTTCCTCTGCACTCTCCCGTGATTGATAAAATTGAGGTGGTGACCCGTGGCCGTGTGCGTCGTGCCAAAATTTACTACCTGCGGGATCTGCGCGGTAAGGCTGCCCGTATCAAGGAAAAGGGAAGCTACTGATGCTGCCCCCCCTGCCGGAATTCTGTGCTCAGAACCTCCGGCAAGGGGCGGTTGTGTGGGATGGAAAAGATGCACAGCTTTGAAACCCGGTATCAGAAGCTGGGATTTACACGCATTGCAGGTGTGGACGAGGCCGGCAGGGGACCCCTGGCCGGCCCTGTCGTTTCTGCTGCGGTGATTCTCAAGCCCGGTTTTGATCTGCCGGGACTCAATGATTCCAAAAAGCTCACGGACTCCCGGCGCAGGGATCTTTTTGACCGCATTCCCTCCCAGAGTCTCGCCTGGGGGATCGGTATTGTGGAGGCGGCGCGTATTGACGCTGTCAATATCCTGAAGGCTTCCCTGGAATCCATGGTGCTGGCCGTGCAGAATCTTGGTGAACCCGCAGATGTGCTGCTCATTGACGGGAAGTTCACCCTGGATTTTTCGTATGGCCATTCCCCTGTGCAGGAGGCCATTGTGGGGGGAGATGGCAGGTCTGCCAGCATTGCCGCAGCTTCCATTCTTGCCAAGGTGACCCGGGATACCCTCATGGAAGTGCTGGATACCCGCTATCCCGGCTATGGTTTTGCCCGACATAAGGGCTACCCTACCCGTGAACACCGGGAAGCCATCGCCCGTCTCGGAGTGCTGCCCATACACCGCCGTTCTTTTCGGGGAGTACGGGAGTTTCTCTCATGAGCGGTAAGGTATCCCTTCTCAGGGGACGGGGGGGAGAAGTTCAGGCCAGAGTTTTTCTTGAACGTGCGGGGTGGAAGATTCTTGCCACCAATTACCGCAGCCGCTTTGGGGAAATTGATATTGTGGCCCAGGATGGGGTCACCCTGGTTTTTGTGGAAGTGAAGTCCAGATCCGGATCTTTTTGGGGATCAGCCTTTGAGGCTGTGGATCGGAAAAAGCAGCAGAAAATTATTCGGACAGCCCTCCAGTATCTCCATACCAGCCCTCTGGATGACCCCTTTATACGTTTTGACGTGATTGCTGTGGATACCCATGGAAACTGCTCCCACCTGCAAGATGCTTTCAGCCCTGAAAACTGAGGGTGTCCGACCGGGCCACCTCTATATTGTGGCAACCCCCATCGGCAACCTCGGAGACATTACCTTCCGGGCTCTGGAAGTTCTGGGAGCCGTCAATTGTGTGGCCGCAGAGGATACCCGGAATACGGCCCGTCTTCTGGCCCACTTTCAGATTCAGAAACCTCTCGTTTCCCTGCATGAACACAATGAAGCCTGGAGAACGCAGGGGCTTTTGGCCGCCTTGCAGAGGGGAGAGTCCATTGCCCTGGTTTCAGATGCCGGGACGCCGACCCTGTCCGATCCGGGTTTCATTCTGATCCGGGAGGCCATTGCAGCCGGTATCCCCCTGGTGCCTGTACCGGGAGCTTCGGCGGCGCTTACCCTGATGAGTGTCTCGGGTCTTCCCACGGATCGTTTTCTTTTCTGCGGCTTTCCCCCCAAAAAAGCAGGCCGTCGTCGCAGGTGGATCGAAGAGCTTGCCGATATGCCCGTTCCCCTGATTTTTTATGTTTCGCCCCACGGTATGGAGGTTTTTCTGCGGGAATTGCGTGAGGTGCTGGGAAACCGTCCTGCTGTGCTGGGGAGGGAGATGACAAAGCTCTATGAGGAGTTTTTGCGGGGCACCTTGCAGGATCTGGAGACACTTCTGGGAGAGCGGGATCGGGTACGCGGGGAGTGCTCCCTGGTGGTTGCGGGAAAAGAGGCTGGGAGTGGGGAGCCTGTTTCCGGTTCCGGAGACGCGCTGGATGCCCTGATTCGCAAGGCCCTTCTGGAAGGGAAGGAAAAACCTTCGATCCTGGCAAAGAATCTTTCGGGAACCCTGGGAATAGATCGCAAGAGTCTGTATGAGCGTATTCTGGCCATACGGGAGGAGGACTGAGGACGCTGTCTGGGTTGGGTCTTTAAAAAGGGGATGTGAAGGCTGTTCTCTTGAGGGGGGATGGATACAAGGCCCTTCGGTTTTCTTCATTAAGGGGAAACCGAAGGGCCTTTTATGTTTTCAGGTGCTATTTGAGGAAGGAATACGGATACTTGGTGTGGTCTTCATACTTGTCCTGAATGATGGCCACAACGTCTTCCACAAAGACAAGCTCTTCATCCGTGGGGATCATGAAGACCTTCACCTTGGAGTCAGGCGTGGAAATTTCCGTTTCTCCATGCTTGCTGAAGGTGCTCATGTTCTTTTCCTTGTCGATCTTGATGCCAAAGAATTCCAGACCTTCAAGGGTTTTCTGGCGGATGAGGCCGGAGTTTTCACCCACGCCTGCGGTGAAGACAATGGCATCCACCTGGCCCAGGGCAAAGGCATATTCACCTGCAAATTTACGCAGTCTGTAGGCCTCCATTTCAATGGCCAGCTTGCAGCGGGCATCGCCTGCGGCTGCGGCTTCTTCCACGTCCCTGCGGTCGGTGAATTTACCGGTGATGCCGAGAATGCCGGATTTTTTGTTCAAAAGATTGTCCATGTAGCGGGGGCCGACATCGAGACGCTGCATCATGAACATCGGGATGGCGGGGTCAATGTCACCGCAGCGCGTTCCCATGAGAGCACCGGCCAGGGGGGTGAAGCCCATGGTGGTATCGATGGAAAGGCCTTTCTGGATGGCCGCGCAGGAGACGCCATTGCCGATGTGCAGGGTGATGATATTGCATTCATTGGCATTTTTACCCATGAGGGCGGCTGCACGCTTGGATACGTACAGATGGCTGGTGCCGTGGAAACCATAGCGGCGTACGGCAAAATCCTTGTACCACTCATAGGGCAGGGGATACAGGTAGGCATGCTCCGGCATGCTCTGATGGAAGGCTGTGTCAAAGATGGCTACATGGGGAATCTTGGGCATGGCTGTACGACCGGCCCGGATACCCACCAGGTTGGCGGGATTGTGCAGGGGGGCGAGGTGGGATACTGCGGCAATGTGGTTGATGACATCATCGCTGATGAGGACACTCTGCTTGAACTGCTCTCCACCGTGAACCACGCGGTGACCGACGGCGGAGATTTCCTCCATGTCCTGGATCACCTTGCCTTCTCCCGTGGTCAGGGCATTGATGATCCACTGGATGGCGATTTCATGGTTTTCGATGGCGTATTTGATTTTCTTTTTATAGTCGCGGGAAGGAACCTTGTGCTCAATGAAGGAGTCGCCGATGCCGATGCGCTCTACCACACCGCTGGCCACAACTTCCTTGTTGGTCCAGTCGAAGAGCTGATATTTGAGGGAGGAACTTCCGCAGTTGAGGGCTAAAATTTTCATGATGCGTCTGCTTTCCTTGGGGCTGAAGTGGGTTAGACGGCCTGCACCGCAGTAATGGCCGTTACGTTCACGATATCCATATATTTGCAACCTCTGGAGAGGTCATTGACGGGTTTGGCAAGCCCCTGAATAATGGGGCCGATGGCTTCGGCACCGCCCAGGCGTTCCACCAGTTTGTAACCGATGTTGCCGGCCTGGATATCCGGAAAAATCAAGACATTGGCTTCACCAGGAATGGGGCTTCCCGGAGCCTTTTTGGCTCCTACGGAGGCCAGCAGGGCTGCATCGGCCTGGAGTTCACCGTCAGCCTTGAGATCCGGGCGGTTGGTTTTGAGAATTTCAAGGGCCTGGGTGACCTTGTCCACATATTCGTGTTTGGCGCTGCCCTTGGTGGAGAAGGACAGGAGGGCCACCTTGGGCTCGGTTTCCAGAAAGGCTTTGCAGGAGTCTGCCGATGCACTGGCGATTTCCGCAAGTTTGGTGGCGTCGGGATCGATGTTCACGGCGCAGTCTGCAAAGATCAGGGTACCGTCCACACCAAAATTCTGATGGGGTGTTACCATGATGAAGCAGCTCGAAACGGTTCTCATACCGGGTTTGGTACCGATAACCTGAATGGCGGCCCGAAGCACATCCCCTGTGGTATTCTTGGCGCCTGCCACAGCACCGTCGGCAATGCCGAGGCGTACCATCATGGCCCCGAAAAAGAGGGGGTCTTTCATAATATCATCGGCTTTTTCAGGGGTCATCCCCTTGGATTTGCGCATTTCAAAGAATTCATTGGCAAAGCGGGCGCGCAGTTCACTGGTTTTGGGGTCAATGAAACGGCAGCGCAGGGGATAGCCTTTTTCCGTAAAGGCTTTTTCCAGAGCGGCTTCTTCTCCGAGAATAACCAGTTCCTTGACAAGTCCATTTTCCATGATGGCATGGGCTGCATCAAGGGTACGCTCGTCGTCACCTTCGGGAAGGACAATGGTTTTTTGTCTTTCCTTGGCCGTAGTCCAGAATTTTTCCATTAAAGACATGGTGAACCTCCTCATACATGGCCTGCAAGCTATCCCTGAGGATATCGGACAGGAGAGGGACTTTGTCCCGCAGGACACCCCTCCGACCGGAAAGCAGACCCTGGGGCTTGAAAGCCCGTGGGTGAAATAAAAGAGTACGTCTTATCATTAACGCATGCCCGGTTTCCGGGATGCGGGTACGCCGAAGTCGCCGGATGTCCTTTTTTGTACGGAGCCGTCAGGTGTTATTTTTTTGATGTTGCGTTGCATCTAAGGACAGGGGCAGATATTAGAAGGATTGATGGGGAAGCGCAACAGGAAAAATAAGGCTTCCCATATGTTTCTCCACGTAAATTCATCCCGGAATCCTGTACTTTCAAAAGATGGCCTGCACGTCAAGGGTTCTTTTTGATCTTTTTGAAGAATGTTGAAAAAGAGCCTTTTCCGCAGGGCTTTTCGTGGAAAAAGAGGGGCAGAAAGGCTCTTTTTTTCGGGTCATGAGGTGCTGCCCGGATTTTCGGTTCTCCTGATTCTGAAGACAGGGGGGGCTGGGGATGCACAAAATTTATTGCAGCTCATTGCCCGCTCAGAAAGCCCAGAGCGGTGATGACTTCTGAAGAAGCTTGGATTTGCTGGACGGGCTTGGCGGGTACTTTCTTTTGTTGTATGTATCGGATGGCTTTGATACAAGTTTCGGATTGACAGGTATGGGGCTTTGTTTTAGGGTGGGCGCCCTGAATCGTGTCAGGGGGGGTAGACTTCTGTCTGCTCTGTTTTTCCCCTGCTGCATGGCGGCAAGGGGGCAACGAGGGTGATTCTGGGGGCTTTTTTCTGTGGGGACAGAAGGGCAGACAGGCTCATCAGCTTTCGAATTCTTGAAAGAGTCTTTTTCAAGAAATATATGGTGAAAAAAATGCAATTTGACCGCTCATTCATCCGTGAGGTGGAAGAGCGGAGCGGCCAGCGCTTTGGCGCATGTTTTCATTGTATGGCCTGCTCCGGCGGCTGCCCCGTATCGGACATCATGGATTATCTGCCCAACCAGATTGTCCGGATGATGCAACTGGGGCTTCGGAAAGAGGTGTTGGAAAGCCGTGCCATATGGGTCTGCGTGGGATGCTACAGCTGTGTTTCCCAGTGCCCCAACCGGATCCACATCCCCTATATGATGGACGCCCTGAGGGAAATCGCCCTGGAAGAGGGGGTGAAGATCGGCGAGCCGGATATCTGGACTTTCCACAGGGAGTTCCTGAAACAGGTGGACAAGAGAGGACGGGTGTATGAGCTGGAGTTCATGGCCCGTTACAAGCTTGCGACCTTAAGTCTTTTGCAGGACATGGGATCCGGCATGAAAATGCTGCTGAATGGCAGGCTGGAATTTCTGCCCCATACGGTGCATAAGTTGCGGGATATCCGGAGGATCAGGGAGGTCTGTTATGGCGGAAAATAAGAAGGAAGTTCGGGAAATGGATGCCCCCCATCCCCGCGTCTACTACTATCCGGGCTGTTCTCTCATGTCCAGTGCCAGGGAGCTTGGAGAGTCCCTCTTTCAGATGTCCCGCCTGGTGGGTTCCTGGCTGGAAGAGCTGAAGGACTGGAACTGCTGCGGGGCATCGCCTGCCCACAGCGTTAACCAGAATTACGCAATCCTCCTTGCAGGGCGTAACCTCGTGCTGGCGGAGCGCCAGGGGATCCGGGATCTGTATGTGATCTGTCCCAGCTGCTTTGTGCGTCTGCGTACCGCTGAGAAAACCCTGATTGCGGAGCCGGAAAAAAATGATCTTCTCGAAGAAGCCATCGGAAAGCGGTACCAGGGATCCGTACGCCTGCGGTTTTTTCTTGAGGTGGGGAGTGACAACCGGCTGGATGTGTTCCGGAAGGCAGTTGTCAAACCCTTGAAAGGCTTGAAGGGGGTTTTGTATTTCGGCTGCCTGCTGACCCGTCCTGAATGGATCACCGGGTTTGATGTGCTCCCCTATGAAGATGAGCTCCGGCGCTTTGTGGAATCCCTTGGGGTTGAAACGCTGGACTGGGGCTATGGCAAGCAGTGCTGTGGTGCCCATCTGGCTCTGACCAAGTCCGGTCATGTGGATTCCATGGTGGATCGTATCCGGAACCATGCCCGCAGAGTGGGGGCGAACTGTATGATTTCCTTCTGTCCCCTCTGTCAGGTAAATATGGAACTTCGGGGAAAAAATTCTGATCCTCTGCCCGTTTTCTATGTTTCCGAACTTATCGGCATGGCGTGTCATCTGCCGAGGCATGAAAAGTGGGTGCGCAAGCATCTTGTGGATCCAAGGCCTTTGCTTGCGGAAAACAATCTCCTGTAAAGGACCGGTCTGTCCTCTGGCCGTTTCCCTGTCTTTTTTACCCTGGAAAGCGTTCTGCTTCCGGGGTTTTGTTTTTTTAAGGAAGGCAGGTATTTCAGGCTTTTCAGGTTCTGTGGACGGATGCTTGAGTTGCGCTTTGATTTTTGTTACAAAAAAAACCCGCACGGAAGCAGTACGGTTCCCGTGTTTCGTATTTCAGGCAAAAGGAGAGAGTATATGACAACAGCAGGGCAGGGGGAAGGGGTTTTTCCCAGAATTGATTTTACCACGTTTATTCTTTCCCTCAATGCTTCTGCCCTTGTGCACATGGGTGTTGTGGAAGATCCGGGGACGGGGCAGCGAAGGCGGAATATGATGCTGGCAAAGCAGACCATTGATGTCCTTGCCATGTTGGAGGAAAAGACGCGGGGAAATCTCAAGGAAGATGAGGAACGTCTTTTTCTGCATCTTTTGCAGGATCTTCGTCTGCGTTATGTCCGGGGGGAATAGGGGGGCTGCGGAAGATCGCCGCTGCTCCCAGTCATGATGACAGGGAAAAGGAGATTTTGTAATGTATCCGTTAAAGTCTGTCTTTTCGTTTAGAGTGCTGACGGGATGGGAAAAAAAATGGATTCTGGGTTTTTGTCTGGCACTCTGCCTTTCTTTTTCCGTGGATGCCCACGCCCTTTTGAGGCCGGACAGTTTTACCCTTCTTGCGGAAAAAAGCGGTGGGGCTGTGGTGAATATCCGGACAGAAAAGAATGCTCCGGCCCAGGACCGGGTTTTCAGACATTTTTTTCAGAGTCCTTTTGGCAACCAGGATCCCTTTGAGGAGTTCTTTAAACGATTCCAGGAAGGCAATCCCCAGAAGGAGTTCCGCCAGCGCAGCCTTGGTTCCGGTTTTCTGATTTCTGAAGACGGATATATTGTCACCAACAATCATGTGATTGAGGGGGCGGACAAGATTCAGGTGAAACTGAAAACCGGGGAAGAATATGATGCGGAAATTGTGGGGCGGGATTCCAAGACCGATCTGGCCCTGATCCGTATTGCTCCGGAAAAGGCGCTGCCCTATATCCGGATGGGAGATTCGGATGCCCTCAAGGTGGGAGAATGGGTCATGGCCATCGGCAGTCCCTTCGGTCTGGAGCAGACGGTTACTGCGGGTATCGTCTCAGCCAAAGGCAGGGTGATCGGGTCGGGCGATTATGATGATTTTATCCAGACCGATGCTTCCATTAATCCTGGTAATTCCGGAGGTCCTCTCATCAATCTTGAGGGGGAAGTGGTGGGGATCAATACGGCCATTGTCGCTTCGGGGCAGGGGATTGGTTTTGCCATTCCCGTCAATCTTGCAAGGGGGATTGTTGAACAGCTCAGAGCCAGCGGTTCCGTAACCCGGGGATGGATGGGGGTGGAAATTCAGCCCCTGGATAAGTCCCTGGCAGAGTATCATGGTCTTGCGACGGCCAAGGGTGTTCTGGTGATGCGTGCCATAGAGGGTGACCCTGCCCATATTGCGGGAATACGGGGAGGGGACATCATTACCCACATCAACGGACGCGAGGTGGCCGATACCCGTGAGCTGATTCTGCGGGTGGCGGAAGCCAAGGTGGGGGATACCCTGAAGGTGGGCGTGGTGCGCTCAGGAAAAAAACGGGAGTTCACCGTTGCCGTGGGCCGGAGAGCCGATGAAGAGGGGGGAGAGAAGCCCCTTGCTCCGGAAATGCAGAAGGAGGATGCGGATGATCTCGGGCTTTCCCTGAAGGTCTTGGATGAGGCGATGGCGGAGCGGCTGGATCGGGTCAAGGGTGCCGGTCTCTTTGTTGAGGCTGTGCTGGAAGGCAGTACGGCCGAGAAGGCGGGGATTCGTCAGGGGGATCTTGTCGTGGAAATCAATCACAGCAAGATGGATTCTCTCAAGGCCTATGACCGGGTTGTGAAAAAGGCAAAAAAAGGCGAACGTCTGCATTTTCTGATTCAGCGAAGGGGGCAGTTCCTCGTTATTGCCATGGAAAGGTAGGGAATGGATTCTTTCAGACCCGTGGAGCGGGACGCTCCTGCCAAAGTGAATCTTTTCCTGAACATCACGGGAAAGCGTAGCAATGGGTATCATGAGCTGCAATCTCTGATGTGTCCCATTGATCTGGTGGACAGGGTGCGTCTTTCTCCGGGGGCTGAGGGCATTCGTGTGCGTATGAAGGGGGCTTGTGACGGGGTTCCTGAGACCGGGGAAAACCTTGCATCCAGGGCGGCTCTGGTATTCTTTCAGGCACTTGGCATTCCACCGGCTCTCGATATTGAGATTGAGAAGCGGATTCCTGTGGCGGCTGGGCTTGGAGGGGGATCCAGTGATGCAGCTGCGGTTCTTGCGGGACTGAACGATCTGCTGGGCATGCCCCTTGGCCTGGAGGCTCTGAAGGATCTGGCTCTGACACTGGGAGCGGATGTCCCTTTTTTTCTTATGGGGGGGGCCGCCTGGGCGGAAGGTATTGGTGAGAAGCTTCGTCTGATGAGAAATATTGTTTCCCGTCCCCTTGTTCTGATGAATCCGGGGGTGGCCCTTTCCACAGCGGAAGTATACAAAAACCTGAAATGGGGATTGACAAAAGAAGGAATAAAAACTAAAAAACTGCATTTTGAAGAGGCCCTCATGGATCCTTTGCCTTGGCTTTTCAATGATCTTGAGCCTGTAGCCATGTCCATGTGCGCGCAGGTCGGTCAGGCGAGGCAGGCGTTGGAGAAGGTGGGAGCCTTGGGTGTCCTGACGTCCGGCAGCGGGCCTACGGTGTTTGGTTTTTTTTCGGATACCGCTGAGGCTGTGAAGGCCGCCGCATGTCTGGGTACGCAGTATGAAGGCTGGTGGGTGCGGGTGGCCCGGCTTCTGCCATGATGAATTTCGGTTTTTTATTGTTGTTTATGCTGGGGCGTCGTCAAGCGGTAAGACACAGGATTTTGATTCCTGCATCCGGAGGTTCGAATCCTCCCGCCCCAGCCAAATTCTTTTCATACGGATTGCAGAGACCATGGATGAACTTGTTTTATTTGCGGGGAACTCAAACCCCATCCTGGCATCCCGTATTGCTGAATACGTGGGAAAACCTCTGGGATGTGCCAAGGTTACCAATTTCAGTGATGGAGAAATCCAGATTGAAATTCAGGAAAATGTCCGCAGCCGGGATGTGTATATCATTCAGTCCACCTGTAAGCCCGTGAATGATAACCTTGTGGAACTCCTGCTTATGCTGGATGCGGTGAAGCGATCTGCGGCACGTCGCATTACGGCTGTGATCCCGTATTTTGGCTATGCACGGCAGGATAAGAAGGTGGCTCCCAGAGTCCCCATCAGTGCCAAGCTGGTGGCGGATATGCTGATGAAAGCAGGTGCGAACCGTGTGATTACCATGGATCTCCATGCGGGGCAGATACAGGGCTTTTTTGATTTTCCGGTGGACAACCTCTACGCTTCTCCCGTTCTTCGGGATTATGCGCGCCGTGTTTTCGGGGCCACCCCAGAGGATATAGCAGACCTTACCATTGTTTCTCCCGATGCGGGGGGCGTGGAAAGGGCGCGTGCCTTTGCCAAGTGCCTTCATGCGGACTGGGCTATTGTGGACAAGCGAAGGGATATGCCGAACAAGGCCCAGGCCATGGCGGTTATTGGCAATGTTGCCAATAAAAATGTCATTATTCTGGATGACATGGTGGATACGGCAGGAACACTGACAGAGGCGGCCCGAGCCCTTGCTGAAAAAGGGGCGCGTTCCATCCATGCCTTTTGTACGCATCCTGTGTTGTCGGGTCCGGCTGTGGATCGTATTGATGCCTCGCCCATTCAGACTCTGGTGGCAACGGATACCATACCGTTAAGCAAAGCCGCTCTGGATTCTGATAAGATTCATATTCTTTCCATTGCAGATCTGGTGGGGGAAGCCATAATCCGCAGTCATCGTGGAGATTCGGTGACCTCATTGTTTGTGTGATTGATGACGTTATTGTTAGGTGCAGACCTGAAGGAGAAAAGACTTTGGAATTCGTGACGCTGAACGCGGAAAACCGCGAGGGTACCAAAAAGGGAATTTGCAGAAGACTGCGGGTGGATGGAAAGATTCCTGCGGTTTTGTATGGTCGTACAGTAGTCAGTCGGGATCTTGTGATCTCTGTCAAGGATCTTGAGGACGCCATTAAAAAGAGTAAGACCCGTGAGCTGTTTTTTGAGATGCAGCTTTCCGATGGGAAATGCTCCGCCATGATGAAGGATTTTCAGAAAGATCCCATCACGGGTGCCTTTGTGCATGCGGATTTTTATGCCCTTGAACTGGATCGCAAGATAACCGCCCGTGTTTACCTGAATGTGAAGGGGCTGGCCAAGGGTGTGGATATGGGCGGAACTCTCCGCGTATTCGATAAGATGGCGACGGTTCGTTGCCTCCCTGCGGATGTTCCTGAGACCCTTGATGTGGATATCACGGATCTGGGGCTTGGCAAAACCTTCTATCTGAAGGATGTTGCAACACCGGAAGGCGTTGAGATTCTTGTTGAGGGCAACACGCCTGTTGCAATGGTCATTGCACCCAAGGGTGTGCCTGCTGCTGAGGAAGATGCCAAGGCCAAGGCCGCACCTGCCAAGAAAAAGAAATAAGGTATCCGTAGCAGGTGCCGGGGCTGGATATGAAGGAAAAAAAAGCTTTGCTGGTGGCGGGACTGGGGAATCCCGGTACCCGCTATGCGGGAACCCGCCATAATGCAGGGTTTCAGGTTGTGGAAGCGCTCGGTGAGCGGTTCTCCATTTCTCTGGATAAGAGTAAGTTTGATGCAGAATTCGGGCGGGGTCGGATTGGGAAGCGGGATGTCTTTTTGGTCAGGCCCCAGTCCTACATGAATCGAAGTGGTATTCCGGTTCAGAAAATTTCCCGTTTTTTTGACATTGAAATTTCAGATATCGTTGTAGTATACGACGATATCGATCTTCCCTTTGGACGGATTCGTATCCGTGAACAAGGCGGACATGGTGGGCACAACGGAATCAGATCCCTGATTGAACAGCTGGGAACCCGTGATTTTCCAAGGGTACGTATCGGCATCGGACGGCCAGAAGGGGAGAAGGATGTTGCCGATTATGTACTCAGCGGATTTACAGCGGCAGAAAAGGAAATCTGGCTCCGCGTGGTTGAAAAGGCAAGGGATGCTGTTTCCTGCATGGCAGAAGAAGGCATTACCGCCGCAATGCAAAGGTATCATACGTAGTTTTCGGGGTTTGTAGTTGTTTTATTTGTTTAACTTTATTTTTTGATGGAGGAAAGCATGGAATTTGTAATGGGGAACATCCCTCTGGTGTGCGCACTGGTGGGGGGGCTCGGCATTCTCTTTGCGCTCATCCTGGCAGGGCTTGTAAAAGCGGCTCCTGCGGGTGACGAAAAAATGGCTGCCATTGCCAAAGCGATTCAGGAAGGCTCCATTGCCTACCTGAACCGTCAGCTTAAAAGCGTTGCCGTGGTGGGTGCGATCATCGCCGTGGTAATTTTCTTCGCTCTGGGCAAGATGAGCGCTCTGGGTTTTGTGATTGGTGCCGTAGCTTCCTATGTGGCTGGCTACATCGGCATGCGCGTTTCCGTTATCGCCAACGTGCGTACCGCAGAAGCCTCCAAGAACGGTCTCAATGCCGGTCTTGCCATGGCTTTCCGTGGGGGCACAGTGACCGGTATGATGGTTGCTGGTCTTGGCCTTGCTGCTACCGCCGGTCTGTATGCTGCTACCGCCAACATCCCTGCCCTGGTTGCCCTGGGCTTCGGTGGCTCCCTGATCTCCATCTTCGCCCGTCTGGGTGGCGGTATCTTCACCAAGGGTGCGGACGTCGGTGCTGACCTTGTGGGTAAGGTTGAGTCCAACATTCCCGAGGACGACCCCCGCAACCCTGCAACCATCGCGGACAACGTTGGTGACAACGTAGGTGACTGCGCCGGTATGGCTGCTGACCTTTTCGAAACCTATGCCGTGACCCTGGTTGCTGCCATGTTCCTTGGCGACATCCTGTTCTCCGGTAATGAAACCATCATCATGTTCCCGCTGATCCTGGGTGCCATCTCCATTGTAGCATCCATCGTTGCCAGCTTCTTCGTACGTCTGAGCGGCAAGAGCGAGTACATCATGGGTGCTCTGTACAAAGGTATGTTCGGTTCTGCCATCATCGCAGCCGTTGCCTTCTACTATGCTACCATGTACTTCATGGGCGGTGTTGAAGGTGCCAACGCCATCAACCTGTACTACTGTGCTCTGATCGGTCTTTCTCTGACCGTTGTGATCGTTATCATCACTGAGTACTACACCGGTATCTTCAAGCCTGTAAAAGACATTGCCCTGGCCTCCACCACCGGTCATGGCACCAACATCATTGCAGGTCTTGCTGTATCCATGCAGTCCACTGCAGCTCCCGTTCTGACCATCTGCCTGGGCATTTTCCTGGCTCACAGCTTTGCCGGTCTGTACGGTATTGCCATTGCCGCTGTATCCATGCTTTCCATGACCGGTATGGTTATTGCCATTGACGCCTACGGCCCCATCACCGACAACGCCGGTGGTATTGCTGAAATGGCTGAAATGGATGATGCTGTACGTGCTGTAACCGATCCCCTGGATGCTGTTGGTAACACCACCAAGGCCGTAACCAAAGGGTATGCCATTGGTTCTGCCGGTCTTGCTGCTCTGGTTCTCTTTGCCTGCTATGTTCAGGAATTTGCCGTACACGGTGGCGAAGGCGCAGCCCAGCTCCGCTTCGACCTTGCTGACGTGAATGTTATCATTGGTCTCTTCATCGGTGGTCTTCTGCCCTACCTCTTCGCTTCCGTTGCCATGAGCGCTGTAGGTCGTGCCGGTGGTGCCGTTGTTGAGGAAGTACGCCGTCAGTTCCGTGAAATCCCCGGCATCATGGAAGGTACCGCCAAGCCCGATTATGCGGCCTGCGTGGATATCGTTACCAAGTTTGCCCTGAAGGAAATGATCGTTCCTGCCCTTCTGCCCGTAATTGCTCCCATCGTTGTAGGCCTTCTCCTTGGCAAAATTGCTCTGGGCGGTCTGCTGATTGGTGCCATTGTTACCGGTCTGTTCGTGGCCATCTCCATGACCACCGGTGGTGCTGCTTGGGACAACGCCAAGAAATACATTGAATCCGGCCACTATGGCGGAAAAGGTTCCGACGCCCACAAGGCTGCTGTAACCGGTGACACCGTAGGCGACCCCTACAAAGATACCGCAGGTCCCGCAGTTAACCCCATGATCAAGATCCTGAACGTGGTGGCCCTGCTGCTGGTGCCCTTCCTGATGTAATTGCTGCTTCCCTGTCCTTCGGGGCAGGGTGACAGCAGGATAGTTCTGTAAAGAAAGGGGCGGATCCTTCCGGGGTTCGTCCCTTTTTTATTTGGGGTGTGTTCATAGGATGTTTTATTGTCATTGGCGGAATATTTATAAAATGGTTGAACCCATTGGCAACTTTGTGATATAAAAAACTTTTAAAGCATGAACCCCTAACAATGGTGGTGAAAAAATGGCAGAAAAGGCAATGACAGTGGAGGAAGGTGTCCGGCAGTTTCATGTCGGTGACCTTGCGGTCTATCCCGCCCATGGCGTGGGCCGTATTGAAGCCATAGAATCCCGTGAGATCAACGGGAAAAAGCAGGATTTTTACATCATGAAAATCCTGGAAAACGGTATGGTGATCATGATTCCTACGGACAATGTGGGAACCGTGGGCTTAAGAGATGTTATCGGCAAGCAGGATATTTCAAAGGTTTATGCGGTAATGACCAACAAGGAAGGGGCATTGCAGGACAACCAGACCTGGAATCGTCGTTACCGGGAGTATATGGAAAAGATTAAAAGTGGAAGTCTTTTCGATGTGGCTGCGGTATTCCGGGATCTTTTTGTTCTGAAGCTGACCAAGGATCTTTCCTTTGGGGAGCGTAAACTGCTGGATACGGCACAGGGGCTTCTGCTGAAGGAGCTGAGTCTGGCCAAGGAAACCGATGAAAAGAGTATGCTGACGGAAATAGAGAATCTTTTTTCTGCGTGAATACCCTTGATTTGCAAATAGATATGGATGATTCAGGCGTTTTTCATCATGAGGTCACCCAGGCCGATGAGGGAAAACGCCTGGATGTTTTTCTGGCGGAAATACTGGAAAACATGAGCCGTTCCCTTGTATCCCAGATGATTCGGGATGGTGGGGTTCAGGTGAATGGAGAAACGGCAAAACCATCCCTGAAACTGCGCTCAGGCCAGACCCTCAGGGGACAGATACCCGATCTGCGTCCCTCTTCACTCTGTGCTCAGGATCTGGATCTGGATATTGTTTATGAAGATGGGCATCTTCTTGTGCTGAACAAGGCTGCGGGGATGGTGGTGCATCCGGCACCGGGGCATCCCGACGGTACACTCGTCAATGCCCTCCTGCATCACTGTCCTGATCTTGGCGGTATCGGGGGGGAGTTAAGGCCAGGCATTGTGCATCGCCTGGACAAGGATACTTCCGGACTGATGGTTGTGGCCAAGCATCAGCAGGCCCATGAGCGTCTGGTGTCCATGTTCCACGACAGACTCACGGAAAAGCGCTACGAGGCTTTGGTCTGGGGAGAAATGCGTGGAAGCGGAGGCCGTATGGATGTGTCCATTGGAAGACATCCTGTGGACAGAAAACGCATGGCAGCGGATGTTCCTGGCGGTAGATCGGCCCTTTCCCTGTGGCGGGTCAGGGAGCGGTATCCGGGAATGACAAGGGTAGAGGTGGAAATCAAGACAGGGCGTACCCACCAGATCCGGGTTCATCTTTCCCATCTGGGCCATCCCATTGTGGGAGATACCCTTTACGGCACAAAAAAAATGGAAGACAGAATCCGGGATTCCTGGCTCAAGGCCCGCTTGCGGAAGGTGACACGTCAGATGCTGCATGCCCGTTATCTGGCCTTCAGCCATCCCATGACAGGGCTGGACATGGTATTTGAATCACTTCTGCCCGCAGATATGGCAGGTTTGCTTGGGGATATGACCCCATGGAAGGTCGAAGAGGAAGAAAGCCGTGGCGGATTGTTTTGAAAAAATAGATGCTCTTTACGCCACGCTGGCGGACAGGCTGCGTCCCCTGATGGAGGGGGCGATCTGCGGGCCGGGTTGTGCCTTCTGCTGTACGGGGACGGGCAGTATTGACATCAGTACCCTGGAGGGCCTGCGGATTCTTCGTCATATGGAAACCCTGCCCCGGGAAGTTTATGCCGGGATGCGCAAGGCCGTGGCCAAGGATCGCAAGAACCGGGAGCAGGACAGACGGGCATCCTGCCCCTTTCTGGACAGGGAACGACGATGTCGCATCTATTCTATCCGGCCTCTGGTCTGTCGGCGTCTCTATTCTCTGGAACCCTGTGAGGGACGGGGGCCACTTTTACACAAGGAGGCCATTGCCCTGGGCCGGGTGGCGAGGGATGACATTCAGCGCCTTGATCTGAATGGCTATTCCGGTCATATTTCCTATATCCTGCACCTGTTTGAAGAGCCGGGGTTCAGAATTCTTTATGAATCCGGAGGTTTTGATCCTTCCCGTGTCATGGCCTATGGCAGGCAGCACAAGCTGGTGATTCACAGGTCTCTTCATGGAAAATCCTGAAACCTTTATCCTTGTGGATACCCATTGCCACCTTCAGGATACCCGCATTGCGGGGAATCTTGACTTTCTTCTGGACGAAGCCAGAGCCGCGGGGGTACGCGGTTTCGTCTGCTGTGGTGCCGATGAGGAAGATTGGGGAGCGGTGGAGAGCCTGGCTCTTTCCCAGAAAGGGGTTGTTCCTTTTTTCGGCCTGCATCCTTTTTATACGGCTCATCGAAGTCCCCACTGGGAGCGTCATCTTGGCGAGCTTCTTTCCCGCTGCCCGGAGGCGGGGGTGGGGGAAGTGGGGCTGGATGGCCTGGATATGCGTCACAGTCTGGAGGATCAGGAAAAGGTGCTCCTCGTTCAGCTCCGTCTGGCAAGGGAGCTGAAAAGACCCCTTTCCCTGCACTGTCGCAAGGCCTGGGGCCGTATGCTGGAGATTTTAAAAAAAGAGGGCGGGCTGCCCCATGGTGGCGCCTTTCACGCCTGGTCCGGATCCCCCGATATGGTCAGGGAAGTGGAAAAGTTGGGAGCCTATATTGGTTTCGCCGCCTCCATTACCCGGACGGCCAACCAGAAGGTGGCCCGGAGTGCCCGTCTGGTTTCACCTGAGCGCATGCTCATTGAAACCGATGCACCGGATATTCCGCCGGAGAATGCTCCGGAGGGTATCAACCGGCCTGTCTGTCTTGTCCGGACTTTCCGTACCCTTGCCCGCATCCGGAATGTGGAGAAACCGCTTCTTGCAACGCAGCTGCTGCACAATTCCCGGAATTTCCTTTCCTCTCTTCCAGGAGTGTCTTTTCTGTGATGAGCCCTGCATTTTCCCGTGTCATACAGCTGACTGGCAAGGATGCCTTTGAACGTTTGCAGGAAGCCCGTGTCACCGTATGCGGTCTGGGGGCTGTGGGGTCTTTTGCCGTTGAAGCTTTGGCCCGAAGCGGAGTGGGGCATCTGAGGCTTGTGGATTTTGATGTGGTGGATACATCCAACCTCAACCGCCAGCTCTTTGCCCTGCATTCCACTTTGGGCCAGCCCAAGGTGGATCTGGCGGCAGCCCGTGTTCGGGATATCGCCCCGGACTGCACGGTGGAAGCCATGAATCTTTTCATTGATGCCGATTCCCTGCCCGCCATTCTGGACAACCATCCCCATGTCGTGCTGGATGCCATTGACGGCCTGAACTCCAAGGTTCTGCTCATCCGGGAAGCCCTTCTTCGGGAGCTTTATATCCTGAGCAGCATGGGGGCGGCCACCCGCTATGATCCGGGAGCCATCCAGGTAGCGGATCTTTCAAAAACCCATCACTGCCCTCTGGCCCGCATGGTGCGCCGGCGTCTGCACCGTTTGGGTATTGAGGGGGGCTTTACCTGTGTTTTTTCTCCCGAACCGCCCCAGAATGCCATCACTCCTGTGGTGGTACGGCCGGAAACCCAGACCCGTGGCCGAACCCGGACTCCGCTTGGTTCCCTTGCCCATGTGACGGGAAGTTTCGGATTGCGTATGGCCGGTCTGGCTCTGGATCGGATTCTTGGCAGGGGGGGGGAACCCCGTACGGAAGGAGAGACCCCATGATTCAGTGGATTTATATGACGGCGGGAAGTACGGAAGAGGCGGAGGTTCTGGCCAGAACCCTTGTGAAAGAAGGGCTTGCAGCCTGTGTGAATGTTTTTCCGGGAATACGTTCCTTTTATATCTGGGAAGGCAGAAGCGAGGAAGGGTCGGAGCTGGTTCTGATCGCCAAGACCACAAAGGCGCTCTTTCCAAAGCTGCGGGAGCGGGTTGTGGGCCTGCATTCCTATGCCTGTCCCTGCATTCTTGCCCTGGATGTTGTGGATGGGCATGGGCCTTTTCTGGACTGGATTTACGGTCAGGTGGCAGGGACAATACGATAATGGATCACCATCCTGCTTTAGCATGGAAAGGCTGGCTGAGATACGCTGGTAATCAAATAACGTATTGCTGCTTGAAGATGTAAAAAGATTTTTCCATAGATAAAATTTATTTGACCGCTTGGAAAGCAGGCGTTACTTTGCCGGACAAGGGTGATCGGATTCCCTTGTCTTTTTTGCCAGCATATCCAGCGCTTTTTATGGCGCGGAGAAAGGATTTTTCATGTTTACGGTAACTCCGGATGCACAGAAGGAAGTGGCTTCTTTTTTTCAGGGTAAGGAGATTCAGCCCATACGTATTTTTATCCATGGGGGGGGCTGCGGTGGCCCCATGGTGGCCATGGCGCTTGATGAGGAAAAGGAAGGTGATGTCCGTTTTGATATTGCCGGTATTCCCTATGTTGTGGAAAAGGATCTGTTTGAGGCAGGAAAACCCTTTGAAATTGCCTTTAATGGCATGGGGTTTGCCGTGAATTCCAGCATCAAGCTGGAAGGGGGCGGCGGATGCTCCGGATGCAGCTCTTCGGGTTCCTGCGGCTGCTGAAAAGAGTATTTTTCCAGATTATTGCTGAGAAGATAGATAGAGGAGGATGCTGTCAAAGACGGCTTCCTCCTTTTTTTATCCGACAGGGAAGACCTGCTTCAGCAGTTCTGAATGGTTTTCAGCATATGTGAGGCGTTCCGGTTTTTCAGGGAAGCTGCCTTTTCAGAAGTCGTAGATGTGCAGGATGATGGAAGCCCGTGTGATTTCGGCCACAAGCTTTTTGCCCTCTACAACGGGCAGAAATCCGCTTTCCGAACGGGACATGAGCAGAAGGGCCTGACGCAGGCTGTCTTTTGCTGTCACTGAGGGCACATCCCGGTTCAGCATGGCGGTGACGGGCTGCTCCCACTGCCGGTCCTGGCGGATGGCGGCCAGGGTTTTTTCGGTGAGGATGCCGAGGAAATGATTTTCCTCGTTCACCACCGGCAGGGCGTTTTTCCCCGTTTTCCGGAGAAGATCCGCCGCCTGCCGGACGGAACTTGCGGCAGGGAGCAGGGAGAGGACAGGACTCATGAGGTGGCCTACGGAGGCTTCCTCGATCTTTGTGCCGTGGATGCAGTCCATGAGCTGCTTCCGGGCGCTTTCCATGTCACCTTTCAGCATGGCCGAGGCGGCTCCGGGGTGTCCGCCCCCGCCCAGTCTGCGCATCATGGCTCCGAGATCCAGCTCCCTTGCACTGCTGCGTGCGATGACAGTCATTTTGTCCGGCCCCATGGGAAAGATCCCGAAGGCGGCATCCAGTCCCTGAATCTCCTTGAAGCGATGCACCACCGTGGGCAGCATGGTGAGCCCCTTTTCCGCTTCAAGGGAAGCGATTCCGACTGTAAGGCTGCCAAGGGAAAAGATCCGGGCTTCGCGGAGCATGCGCTGGAACAGTTCCATGTGACGCGGGTCGAGACCGCTGTCCTGATAGGCGGCCACCACATGGAGATCGGCCCCGTTTTCCAGCATGAAGCCCGCCATGTGCACGTCCCGTGCTGTGGTGGAGGGAAAGGAGAGGGAGCCTGTGTCATCATAGATGCCCAGAAGAAAAAGGGTGGCGTGGACGGGCGAAAAGGCGCAGTCCCTGGCTTTCATTTCTTCGAGAAGAAGGGTGACCGCAGCCCCCGTTTCTTCCTGATGCAGCTCGGAAGCGGTGATGCTGCCCCGGCCGGGGTGGTGATCCCATACGATGGTGCGGAGATCTTCCCGCGTGGAAAGGGCCTTCATGTTGTCAAGACGCTCCCAGCTGGCCGTGTCCGTCACCGTGAGCTGGCGGACAGGAGAAAGATCAAAGCCTTTGCGGGAGTGCAGCCGGAGCATGTCCCAGTGCACGGAAACAAATTCCTGCACACCGGGCTGGAGCTGGGTGGGCAGAATCCGCAGGGCTTCGGGATAGAGGAAGGAGGCCGCCACCATGGAGGCCAGGGCATCAAAATCCGTATTGTTGTGGCAGCTTATGATGTGCATGGGGCTCCGGATATTTGCAGGTTGCTGGTCTGTATATGGTGATGCCCTTTGTTTGCTTTTTTATCTGTTTTTTAGCATGGATCTCCTTATCTTCGCAGCAGTTTCATGAGTCTGCGGGGAGAAAGGCCCATGGCTGCACCCAAAAGGATGGCCTGATGGATGAGGGTGGTACGCAAAAGTCCCTTTTGCTGCCATCTGCGGGCGGATGTTTTTACTGAAGAGGCCGTCATGGCAATCCTGCCCAGTTTCCTGGCCTTTTTCACCAAAAGGAGATCCTCAAGGATGGGCTCATCGGGAAAGCCCCCCAGCTCTTCAAACAGGCTTTTATGCATGAAAAGCCCCTGATCGCCGTAGGGTCTTTTCATCTGGCAGGAGCGGAAACGGACGGCCCGGATCAGAAGATCCATGCCGGGGATTTTTTCCTGAAGGTCGAAGTGAAAGGCCCCCAGAGCCACCCCCGGCTGTTTCAGGATCTGGCGCAGATCCCTGTCCCAGTTTTCCGGAGCAAGGCTATCCCCGTGCAGAAAAAAAAGGATGCTGCCCGAAGCTCTGGCTGCTGCGCAGTTCATCTGTCTGGCCCGTCCCGGAGGGGATTTCAGCACTTCTGCCCCGCAGGATCGGGCAATCTCCGGTGTGCGGTCCCGGCTGCCGCCGTCGGAGACAAGGATTTCCACATGAAAACCCTGCCCCAAAGAGGTCAGGGTTTTTTCGATGAAGGGGGCTTCGTTGAGGGTGGGAAGTATCACGGAGATTTTTTTTGGGATGTCTTCTTTTTCATCCACATCGCTTAGGCAGGGAAGGAGGAAGGGGGTGGATTTTTCTGCGGCAAGGGTCTGGGCCAGAACTTTGGATGTTCCCCAGTCCACGCCCTGAAAGAGACGGGGCAGATAGCGGCCCATGCCCAGCATGTAGTATCCGCCATCCTTTGCAGGGCCGATGGCCCAGTCCTTCTGCCCAAGGGCCTTTGCACAGGCAAGGATGGTGTCTGCGCGGTTGTCCGGGCAGTCCGCACCCAGCACAATCACAAAGCGGGCTTTTTTCGTAAAATGCTCCCTGAAGGCCCTGTCCAGACGTTCTCCCAGATCCCCGTCCCCCTGATCCGCAAGGCTGAACCCTTCGCCCAGCCAGTTTCGCATTTCTTCTGGTCTTGCTCCGGTGTAGCGAACCTCAAGGGGAAAGCCCGTTTTCAGGGCTTCCTTCAGGGTGAAACGGGTCATGTCCCGCTGGAGAGCTGCGGCTCCCTCAGCCCCGAGGGCAGGGATGAGCCGGGTTTTGCTGCTGCCGGGACGGGGGTAGCGGGTAAAAAGCAGAAGCTGTATCGTATCCGGAGAGGGGAGATCCGTCATGGGGGAGGCGTCCTTTTTCAGTATTTTCTGGCCATATTCAGCCAGCCCCGGAGC
Source organism: Desulfobotulus sapovorans DSM 2055 (assembly GCF_059569355.1). Taxonomy (NCBI): domain Bacteria; kingdom Pseudomonadati; phylum Thermodesulfobacteriota; class Desulfobacteria; order Desulfobacterales; family Desulfobacteraceae; genus Desulfobotulus; species Desulfobotulus sapovorans. The sequence goes on from NZ_JCANVJ010000003.1 coordinate 201,727, forward strand.
AGGGCGGCAATTCTTGGGGTGAGGCGGCTTTTTCTGTAAAGCCCCGCTGCCCTGCGGATGGCTTCGGCCTGGGTGGGGTAGGGATGGATTACCGAAGCCAGTGCACCAAGGCCCATCCCCGCTGCCATGGCTGTGGTGAAAATCCCGATGCTTTCTCCGGCATGGGAGGAAACCATGGTGGCACCGAGAATCCGGTCGCTTCCCTTTTTCACCATCACGGAGACGAATCCCTTTTTTTCTCCTTCGGTTTTGGCCCGGTCATTTTCTTCCATGGGAAAGGTGAAGGTCTCCACCGCAATGCCAAGGGTTTCGGCCTCTCTTTCCCCCATGCCCACATGGGCCACCTCCGGGTCCGTGTAGGTGCACCAGGGCATCAGCAGACGGCTGACCCGCTTTCTGCCCATGAAAAGGGCATTCTGCACGGCAATCTGGGCGGAAGCATCGGCTGCGTGGGTGAACTTCCATGCCATGCAGCAGTCTCCGGCCCCATAGATTCTTTTGTTGCTCGTGCGGAGAAAATCATCCACAAGGATGCCCAGTTTTGTGTCGTAGCGTACCCCGGCCTTTTCCAGCCCCAGCCCTTCCACCCTGGGTCTGCGGCCTGCGGCCACAAGGAGGGTTTCCGCATCAAGGCGGACTTCCTGCCCGCCATGGTTCAGTATCAGGCGTTTTCTTCCATCGGCAAGTTTTTCGGCTTTCAGGATACTGGCATCCGTATAAATACGTATCCCTTCTTCCTCCAGAACCTCCGTTATGAGCCTTGAAACCGCAGCACTTTCCTGGGGCAGCAGGCGGGTATCCTGAACGAGGCTCACCCGGCTTCCCAGCCGTGCAAAGGCCTGGGCCATCTCGCAGCCGATGGGGCCACCTCCGATGACAAGGAGATCTTCGGGCCTTTCGGTGAGGGAAAAGAGGGTCTCATTGTCCAGAAAGCCCGCTTCCTTTAAACCGGGAATGGGGGGCGGAACCGCAGAGGCCCCCGTGGCGATGACGGCCTTTTTAAAGCGCAGGGTCTGGCCTGCCACCTCAAGGGTATCCGGGCCTGTGAACATGCCGTCCCCCAGAAAGACATCTACCCCCAGATCCCGGTACCGGGCTGCAGCATCGTTTTCGCCGATGTCCGCCCGGATATTACGGAGGCGTTCCATGATCCTTGAAAAATCTTCTTTCTGCACGCCGCTTTGTGGAGACAGGCCGAAATCTCCGGCCCTTTTCAGATCCGCTGCCACACGGGCGGAGCGGATGAGGCTTTTGGAGGGCACACAGCCCGTATTGAGGCAGTCCCCACCCATGAGATGGCGTTCCACAAGGGCCACTCTGCCGCCGAGGGAGGCGGTGGCAATGGCGGAAATGAGACCCGCAGACCCGGCCCCCAGCACCACGAGGTTGTAGCATGGGCAGGGGGAAGGGTTCTGCCAGTTGTCCGGATGCACAAGGGAAAGGAGTTTACGGTTGGCCGCATCGTCGGGGAAAAGTCCGTGGTTCAGGCTTGTCATGGCTCACCCCCGCATATTCTGTCGGGCCTTCTTCACAAGGAAGAAAAGCAGTACGAAAACAAGGATAAAGACAGCCACAAGGGGCCAGGGAATTCTGCCTTCGGTGATGGCTTGGGTGATGAGATCCGTTCCCACCACATAGAGGATGGTTCCGGGCATCATGCAGAAAAAGGACCAGAACACATACGTTTTGAAGGGAATGCGGGTGAGTCCGAAACCATAGTTGAGGAGATTGAAGGGAAAAAGGGGAACTAAGCGGGTGATGGCCACAATGATGGCCCCGTTTTTTTCCGTAAGATCATCGAGTTTTTTGAATTTTTCATTGTTTTCCAGAAGCTTTGCCAGGGCATCCCGTGCAAGGTAGCGGGAAATGAGAAAGCAGAGGGAAGCCCCGAGGGTGGCCCCTATGATCACAGAAAGACTGCCCGCAATGGAGCCGAAAAGGGCTCCCGCCATGATGGTGAGGGCAGAACCGGGTATGGCGAGAACGGCGGCAAGGGCATAGAGCAGGCTGAAAATCACAGGCCCCATCAGCCCTAAGCCCTGAATCCATTCCCTGAGGCTGCCAAGCTGGGAATCCAGCCCGGCAAAGCGTGCGCCTGCAATGAGGACGCCCAGACCCAGAACAAAAATCAGGGGTTTGAGCCATATGGGCTTTGTCTTTTCCATGGGGATTTCCTTCCCTTAGAGTTCACTGCATGAAACGCCTCCGGCAAAACAGGTGAAGCATCGGGGATGGGCCAGAATGGTGCGGGCTTGAAGGGCGGGTTCCAGATTTTCTCCCATGTCATAGGCACTGTCATTGTCCACCAGGGTGCAGGCATAGACGGCCATCCGGTTTTTCTTTTTCACCACCATGCGGCTGAAGGCGCACATGAAAGCGGATCTTGCTTCCGGAGTGTGGCAGGTCTGCATGCAGCTTTGTGTGATTTCAGGCGTTTCTTTTTCCCGAAGATCCGGAAAACTCACCAGATGCAGGTTTTCGGGCAGGCCCCTTTCCTTAAAAAGCTTTTGATAGGCTTTGCTGCGCTCTTCCCCTTCCACGCCTTCCCTGCGGCAGGCCACGGAAACCCCGAAGCCTGCGTCGAGAAGTTTTCGGATGCCGGTCAGGGCAAGTTCAAACATGCCTTCTCCCCGGCCCGCATCGTGGCGGATGGCATCCGGGTGATCCAGACTGATGCGGAAGGTGAGGCGGTGGGGCTTTTCCTTCAGGGGAAGAAGATCCTCAAGGCGGGCCTGCATGGGCCTTGTGCCGTTGCTCAGCACAAGGCAGGGGGCGAGGGTTAAGGCATGTTCCAGAATGGGGATGATTTCCCTGTTGAGAAAGGGTTCCCCGCCGGTAAAGGAGAATTGTCTGGCTCCGGCCCTGAGGCCTTCTGCCATGAAGGGTTTTACCTCTTCAAGGGTTGTGGGGGAAAGGCGGTGTACCCCCGGCCCTGAATGCTCAAAGCAGTCCGGACAGCGGAGGTTGCAGTCTGTTCCTGTATGAAACCAGAGCTCTTGAAGTCCCTGAAACTCAATGAAGCCCCGTGCTTCCCCGGAAGCCGCAGGGGTGTGGAGGGGGGAGATGCGTTCTTGAAACATGGGGATACCTCGTTTGGGTGGGGTTTTTTTCAGGCCCCGTGAAAGCGGGGAAGGCTCCGGGTAAGAAGGCGCACCAGTTTTGTCACATTGCCTTTAAAGATTTTGATGATTTCCTCCACAATGAGGGGCGGGGCATCGTCCTTCCAGGAATCGTAGTCCGTTACCATGGCCACCACGGCATAGGGAATTTCCAGCTCCGTGGCGAGGATGGCCTCCGGTGCAACGGTCATGTTTACAAGATCCGCCCCCCAGATGCGGAACATACGGGACTCGGCCCGTGTGGAAAAACGGGGGCCTTCGATGGTGATGAGGGTACCGCCGTCATGGAGGCGGATGCCTTCCTCTTCAGCCGTTGTTTTCAGAATCTCCCGGATATGGGGAGAAAAGGGCTCGGCCATGTGGGCGTGGCGGGCATTTTCGATGCCCGGCTCAAAGGTCTCGTGAAAGGTGACGATGCGGTGGCGGGTGAAATCAATGAGCTGATCCGGCAGCACAAGGCTTCCCGGTTCAAGGTCTTCTTGTAAGGAGCCGCAGGCCGCTGTGGCGATGATGCGGGTGCAGCCTGCGGCTTTCAGGGCATAAAGGTTGGCCCTGTTGTTGATGCCGCCGGGCGGAAGGGTGTGTTCCCGGCCATGGCGGGCAAGGAGAATCACCTCCTGCCCCTGAATGCGGCCCCGGCGCAGGGGGGAAGAGGGCGGGCCGTAGGGGGTGTCGAAATGGAGATCTTCGGGAGATTCGAGAATTTCCGGGTTGTCCAGGCCGGAGCCGCCGATGATGCCTGTTATGCTCATGGAAAAACCTTTCTTCTGCGTCTGTTTTCAGGTGTTTTATGAAGGTGGGAGCTGTGCTTCTGTTTTCTTCCCCTTTAGGGTCAGAAAGGCCAGGGTTTTTGAAACCATAGGGGGGTTTATCGTTTTTTCCAAGGGGTGAAAAAGCGGTTTTCTTGTCTCATCCATACGCATTGTCCCTGACCGTGCGGGATGGCAGGCTGAAGACCTTGATATGATTATTTTTGCAACCTTGAGTTTGGATATTTTGGTACCGGGATCCGGATTCTTGCGTCAGGTGAAAGCTGAGTATGTATTTTTCTTGAAATCAGGGTATTTTTAAGCCTTTTTTTGACAAAAGGCTTTTTCTAATTATTCTGCCAGCCAAAAAACGATTTTGCCAAAAGGTCTGACCATGGGACTGGGTGCCATGAAACCTCAAAATGCCCCCAAATGTCCAGGCTGGGCACTGGGCGAATACGGTTCCAGACATCAAAAATTTAACTGATTCTCCCCCTGACCCAGCCATGCCATCTTGGGAGTACCCTTTACAACATGAAATCCATCGTTCCCACGCTCCAGCGTGGGAATGCATCTTAAGACGCTCCAGCGTCTTGAATCCCGGATCGCTGTGATGGCTGAAAAGCCTGTAGAGCCT